>JAGBHJ010000247.1 GCA_017935525.1 Clostridia bacterium
AGGTGCATACCTATAAGCGTGCCGCCGATGTCAAGCCCTGCTTTGGCGCTTATCTGCTCAACTGCAACGGGGTCGTCAAAGTGCTTGTATGCAGTAGTGGCAAAGGAGCCGCCTGCCTTGGGCTGGGGCACCACCCATACGGGGGGATAGCCGAATTTTTCCGCTGCCTCGCGCTCGATTATCAACGCTCTGTTGAGGTGCTCACAACACTGTGCCGCAAGGTAAATTCCTTTTTCCTTAAATATGGGGTATATTGCCTCAAAAAGTGCTTCCGCTACCTCGTATGCGGAGTTTGAGCCGATCTTGCTGCCGATAACCTCGCTGGTGGAGCACCCGATAACGAAGACTTCCCCTGCCTTGATGCCCGACACCTCAATAAGCTCTGTGACTATGCTTTTTGCCTGTTGGGTTATTTCTTTTGTAAATTCATCCATGGTCTTGCCTTTCTTTTGTTAAAAGCTGATGCTGTTTTTGCTGCTTGCATTTTCTATTGCCAGCTCAAAGAGCTTGTCGATAAGCTCCTGGCAGGAAATGCCCATATTCATCATAAGCATGGGGTACATGGATATTTTTGTAAAGCCGGGGAGAGTGTTGACCTCGTTGAGGAGCACCTTGCCCTCGCTCCTTGTTACAAAGAAATCCACGCGGGAAAGTCCCTTGCAGTTAAGCGCCTTGTACGTCTTCTTTGCCCATCTGCGAACCTCCTCCATGATGCTTTCGTCCAGCTTGGCGGGGATGTATATGGGGGAGTCAAAGTCGTCGTCATACTTTGCCTTGTAATCGTAGAATTCGTTGGCGGAAACGACCTCACCCGGAATGGATGCCACAAGGTCGGTGTTGCCCAGCACGGCGCATTCTATCTCTCTGCCGTCAACAAACTCCTCTGCTATCACCTTTCTGTCGTATATCAATGCGGTGTTGATGGCTTCTATGAGGGACTCTCTGTTCTTTGCCTTGCTGATGCCGACGCTGGAGCCCATGTTGGCAGGCTTGACGAATATTGGGTAGCCCAAAGCCTCCTCAAAGCGGGCAATGATCTCGTCCTGTGACGCTGCCCATTCGTGAGCCTCGCAGTAGTCAAACTTGCACTGGGGGATGCCGTTGTAGCCGCATATCTGCTTTGCAACCACCTTATCCATTGCCGCCGCAGAGCCAAGCACCTCGGAGCCTACGTAAGGAATACCGCACAGCTCCAGCACGCTCTGAATGGTACCGTCCTCGGCGTATGTGCCGTGCATTACGGGGAAGGCTACGTCAAGGTTGACCACCGTTGTGGGGTCCTCCAGCAGAAAATAGCCCTTAAACGTAGGGTCGGGGGGCAACACGATGGGGCGGGACGCCGTCTGCCATGCTTCCAGCTTGGCGGGGTCACCCTCATACAGAAGCCACTGCCCCTGTCTTGTGATGCCTATCATGTGAATATTGTATTTGCTCTGATCCACGTTTGCCAGCACGGTCTTAGCGGATTGAATAGATACGTCATGCTCGTTTGAGCGTCCGCCGAATATGATGGCGGCATTTAATTTGCTCATATATGTAAGTCCCTTCCGCATTTCCCGAGCAAAGCTCGGGAAATGAATATGATTGATAATTATCCTTATATATTATACTACAAAATCGCCGTTTTCGCTATATATAATTTTGAAAATTTTTGATTCTTTCAGCGTAAGGACGTTAAAATACAGCATGAATGTCTCTCCGCCCATACTGCACTTGACCTCGTAGCACAGCTCCTCGTCTCCGCTGTCCGTGGGGATGATGGCAAGGCGTCTGTTTCTTTCCACACAGCTTGTGGGGATAAGCTCCTGCGGAAGGTCTGCAATGGGCTTTTTGATATCTCTTTCCTTGTGGTTGGCGTAATACTGCAAGCCCTCAAAGCCCTCCACAGCGCAGTTTTCCAGGTTGACCCTCAGCTTTACCATGTCGGGGTAGCAGAAGACGCCGTTGTCGTTGTAGACAAAATTGACGGTGGCAATATTGTTTGTCACCTCGCAATACTGGGCAACCATGCTGTCGTAGCCGTGAGAGGAAAGAAAGTCCCGGGCTGCCTTGATGGCGTCGTCCCTTGTGTGTTTGGCTGTGCCTGCGCTATTGTTGCAAAGGAATGAGACCACAACGCCCGTTGCCTTTGACACGTTGCCGTAGTACGTGGTGTTGCCCTTTGTAACGGTGACGCACCAAAGAGGGATGGAGCCGTTGACCTCATCGCAGGCAATGGCCTGAAAGGCGTTGTCCGCGCCCAGATAGTCCAGAAAGATCTTTGTTGCTTGCTGGGAGGTGATGGACTTGTTGCCGTTTTCTGTGATCTGCTTGTTTATAACGGCGTCTGCAAAGGGGCCATCGTAAATAAGCGTGGGGTAATCGATGCTTTCCGTCTGTATGCCCTCAATAATGTTAAAGAAATTATCGGAGAGCATATCCAGCTCGCTGACCTCTTGGTTAAGGTAGACGGACCAGTCGTGTTGTTCTTGCGTGTCGCCGCAGATGGTGGAAAGGGCCGAATTCATGCCGTTGACGCTTGTCCTTAATGCCTTGATGCTGTCGTTAAGCTGCTGGGCGGGAATATTGCCCTCGGCGGCGCCGTAGAGCATAAATTTGGAGTAATCCTCCAGCTGATTGAAGTATTTGTTCAGCACTACGGTGTATTCCGACGAAATGGGGAGTGCATTCAGCGCAGCTGCAGCGGAGGATGCATCGTCGATGATGTCCGTCAGAATGCGTACTGCCTGAGTGCTTTCGGAGCATACGGAAAGCTTGGATAAGCTGTTTTCTATCTCCGTGCATCGCTGGGTAAGAGAGCTTAAGCTTTGCTCGTAGGCATTTGTGATGCGGGATGTGGAGTATTTCATATCGCTTCGATGGTCAATGGCGTTAAAGCCCAGCCCAATATTGAGTGCTATGGACAGACCGAGGGTGAATAGAATTATTTTGTGAGAGTTTTTCATGGTTTTTCCTTTCGTAAAGGGTCAGTTGCCGCGGGCAAACACGTGATTGCCTATTGTGGTGTGGATCTTTAACTGGCGTATCCACTGGTTTGTGGCGGTCTTGGGGTTATAGTAATACAGCGCGCCGTAGGATGGGTCCCAGCCGTTGAGGGCGTCCCTGGCGGCATTGATGGCGGTCTGGTCGGGGGAGAGGTTTATCTGTCCGTCGTTGACGCAGGTAAACGCCCAAGGCTGATACACAACGCCCGATATGGTGTTGGGGAAGTCGGGGGATTCAACTCTGTTGAGCACTACCGCAGCAACTGCCACCTGCCCCGTGTATGGCTCGCCTCGCGCTTCGCCATATACCACCTTTGCCAATAGGTAAAGGTCGTTGCTTGATACACCCGAGGATGAGCCTGAGGAGGATGAGGATGACGAGCCTTGGTTCAGATTTACGCCGATAAGGGCGGCGGTTTCCGGACCTACAATGCCGTCAGCCTTTGCGCCGTTCTTCTTTTGAAATTTGATGACGGCGGCTTCTGTCTGCTTGCCGAAGACTCCGTCTACCGCGCCGTCGTAATAGCCCCACGTTTTCAGTCGGCGCTGAATGGTGCGTACTACCTCGCCTTGAGAGCCGTACTTGACGGCGGTGGCAGAAAAGGATATCTGCGGGAACGTGAGGAGCATTGACCCCACAAAAGCCATTGCCAGCAGAATGTAGGTTATTTTTCTGTAAGTGTTTTTCATAATAAGATTTCCTTTCGGGGATTTGTTTTGACTTTAGTATGGTCGCAAATTGGCGATTTATTCCCAATGTTAAAGAAATATCAACAAAAAATGAACAAAATGAAAATATTGTCCGTGGGTGCTTGACAATATCGGCGGGATACATTATAATAATATAATAAAGTACAATGGATGTAGAGGGGACTTTTGTGAAAATACGCAGAATAGCGAAAATATGTGCAATTATATCTGTTCTGTGCCTGTGCTTACAGCTTACGGGCTGTGGGGGCGGAGAAAGGCTCAAGGTGGGCTTTTTCCCCAATATAACCCATTCCCAGGCGCTGTGCGGTATTTCCCTGGGTACTTTTGATAAAGCACTTGGCGAGGCACTTTCCATTGGCTGGTATGGATTTAACGCAGGTCCGTCGGCGATGGAGTCCATGCGGGCGGGGCATATAGATATTGCGTATATTGGTCCCGTGCCTACCATCAGCGGATATGAGACCACCGACGGCGGCATAAAAATAATAGCGGGGGTGACCTCGGGGGGCAGCTTGCTTGTGGCAAGGCGTGACTCCGGCGTAGAGAGCGTTGAGGACCTTGGCGGCAAGACGGTTGCTGTGCCACAGTTTGGCAACACCCAGGATATACTGTTGAGAGGCTTGCTGGATGATGCAGGGCTTGCGCCTATTGATGACGGCGGCAACGTGCAGATAGTGCAGCAGGCAAACGCCAACATAAAGCTTCTGCTGGAAAACGGCAGCATTGATGCGGCGCTTGTGCCGGAGCCGTGGGGCTCTGCAATGGAGGCAGCGGGCTGCGTGGTGGTGTTGGATAGCGACGATATTATGGCGGGGGACTACCCCGTGGCGGTGCTGGTGGTAAGAAAGGAATACCTTGATGAGCACAGGGACAGCGTAAAGCTGTTTTTGGAGCAGCATATCGCCACCACAAGGCGTATAAATGACGAAACGGATTATTGCGCCACCGTGGCAAATGACGCCATAGGGCGGTTGACGGGGGTCAGTCTGGAGGCAGACGTGCTGTCAAAGGCGTTTGACAGAATGGGCGTTGACTATACCGTGGACTTGGGGGCAATAGACAGGTTTATTGATATCTGCAGGTCCCAAGGGCTGATACATGGAGATATGACTGCAGAAATGGTCTGTGACACCTCTGTTTTAGAGGAGATATTGGCAGAGCAAAATGATTGATGTGGAAAGGATAATATTTTGGACGGAATAAAGCTAAAGCTGGAGGGCGTTTGCAAGAGCTACGCAAACGGAGCACACGGCAGCCAACAAGCGGTTGACAACGTGGACCTTGAGATCAAGTCGGGTGAGTTTGTGTGCATAGTCGGTCCGTCGGGCTGCGGCAAGACCACTCTGATAAATATGATCCTTGGCATAGAAAAGCTGACTGCAGGACGGATACTGATTGATTCCGTGCCTATAAACGGAGTGGGAAGGGACAGAGCCTGCGTGTTTCAAGAAAATACTTTGTTCCCGTGGCTTTCCGTAAGGGAAAACGTGGAGCTGGGGCTAAAGGTCAAAAAACGCCGTGTTGAGGGTATGTCAAAGCAGGAAAGACGAGCTTTTGTGGAAAAATATCTGGATAAGGTTGGACTTTTGCCGTACGCTGACCACAGAATACACCAGCTTTCGGGCGGCATGAAGCAGAGAGTATCCATCGCCAGAGCGTTGGTGCTGGAAACGGAAATTCTTATAATGGATGAGCCATTTGGTGCGCTGGATATTGCCACAAAGCACAATATGTACCCCGAGCTGTTGAAGATATGGAAGGAGTCGGGCAAGACTCTTATATTTATAACTCACGACATTGAGGAAGCGGTACTGCTGGCTCAAAGGGTGGTGGTGATGGGCAATGCTCCCCACAGTATAAAAAAGGAGATAAGCATAAGCCTGCCACATCCCAGATCATCCGAGGATACAGAGATCGCTTGCGCTGTTGCGGAGATCAAAAGCATGATAGCGGATGCGTATGCCAATGGCGACACGGAGGGTGATTATGAATAAGCTTGGTAAGGTAGGACAAAAGGCTGTCAGAGTGCTTATCTTTTATCTGGGATTGATAGGTGTATGGTATCTTTTGTGGTACTTTCTGGTAGAAAAGTACGGCGTTGTCAGCTCAAATATATTTGTTGAGCCCGAGGTTGTGGCAAGATCCCTTTACGGGTTTTTGATAAAGAACGACAACAACTTCTGGCGACAGATGGCAAAAACCTTGGAAAGACTTGTTATTGGCTACGGAGTGTCGGTGGCGGTGGGCGTTGTGCTTGCAGGGCTGATATTCTCTTTGCGGAGCTTTGGCGGCGAGCTGAGGGCGTTGCTTGCGGGACTGCAATCCCTGCCCAATATGTGCTGGGTGCCCTTTGCCATAATAATATGCGGTCTTGATGCCAATGCGGTATATTTTGTTATAGTGATAGGCTCTGCACCTGCCATTGCGCTGAGCGTGGAGTCGTCGTTGAGGAACATATCTCCCACGTACATAAGAGTG
>JAGBHJ010000248.1 GCA_017935525.1 Clostridia bacterium
GAGTACATCATGCTGGGCAATACGGACAAATTCCTGCCCATCCCATCAAAGTATAAAAAGAAGACGTATCTTAAGGATATTATGTAAGCAGTTTCTGCAGGAATATGGAGTATGAGCATGGGTTTGATTCATGAGTTCGCAGAATCGTTTATGCAAAAGGGGTTGAGTGTTGAATTCAACACCAAAAGCGGAACAAGAATATATCATTCCTTTGATCTCAAGCGGACAGAGGATGGCATCGAGTTGACAAAGACTGTTGATGGCAAATGCGTAGTCAAGATGATGGCAAGGCTTACCCAAAGAACGATGCTTTGCACTGTAAAGGCTGTGGCGGATGAGGGCTTTGTTGCAAATGACAGCATTATTATCCGTTGGAATGGCCTTGAGGACCCCGATGAGATCAGGATCAATTACATGGAATATACCAGCTTTACGTTAAGTATGGCTTGTAATGGATTTGACGATATCCACCACAAGACATTGTCATTGTTGGCGAGGTACGGAAATATTCATTGTCATATGTTTGCTTTGTGCTGTGACAGCTTTAAGGCGTGGTTGGGCAAGAGGCAAATAAGACTGACGGTTGGTACCTCGGGCGAAAGAACTCTTGAGGGGGCTTTTCTTACGGTTTCTGTAGCAGACGACCCGTTTGTGGCTATTGACAACAACTTTAAGGATGCAAGAGCCATGGGCGGTATCAAAGTGCCACTTAAGAATGAACGTCCCGTAACAAAGGACAAATTCAGCGGCTTTGGTTGGTGCTCGTGGAATGCGTTTGAACAGCAGGTAACGTCGCAAAAGGTGTATTCAAAGCTGGAGGAGTTGGTAAGTCTGGGTATTCCTGTGGAGTGGGTACTGATAGACGACGGCTGGATGCAATATACCGACGATAAGGAGCTTGTTTCCTTTAAGGAGGATGGAAAGAAAATACCCGAGGGAATGAAGTCGTTTGTGGCAAAGGTAAAGTCATACGGTGTAAAACACGTTGGCTTGTGGCACGCCACAAGTGGCTACTGGCATGGAATAGCCCACGGCAGCCCTGCCTACATGGAGCAAAGGGAAAACCTGATCCGGACAGCAGGGGGAATGATAATACCGTCTTTTGAACCTGAAAAGGGCTATGCATTCTGGGACAATTGGTACGGCTACCTTGCAGACTGTGGAATTGACTTTGTGAAGATCGACAGTCAGTCATCCTTTGCGGTTGATGAGGTAAAGGAAATGGGAATTCCTATCGGGCGGATCATGGTTGACGTATACGGATGTATGGAAAGGGCGGCACAAAAGCATTTTGGCGGAGATATACTGAATTGCGGTATGGACGTAAACAATCTGCTTTTAAGACCATCGTCCCTTATTGCCCGTAACGGCGAGGACTTTTGGCCGGTTGGCAGTGATCCGAGAGGCAGCTTTAACTACTTGATGCATCAGAATGTGTATAATTCCCTTTATCACGACAAGCTGTATCTGTGTGACTACGATATGTGGTGGTCAACGGATGCTACGGCGCAGAGTGCGGCAGTGCTGAGGTCCATCAGCGGCTCTGTCAATTATATAAGTGACAGGGCAGAGGGCTTTAACAAGGAGCTGATAATGAAGACCCTGGATGAGGACGGCAAGGCTTTGTTCTGCGACCATGCGTGCTACCCCACAGCTGATTGCCTCTATAAGGGATGCGGTACCAGTATACTAAAGATGTGGAACAAGAGTGGCGATTGCTTTGGCGCTGCGGCGTTTAACATAGGCGGTGTAAAAGAAAGGGATGTGCTGCGGCTTGCTGCAATACACGGTATGGATGCAAGCGGGGAATACATCGTATACGAGTATTTCACCAAGAGCTTTGTAAGGGCAGACGTCAACACTGAGCTTGAAATTGAACTTGACCTGGACGACAAAAGAGTATGGTCCATCTATCCCATCGAAAAGGACGAGGACGGCGAGTACATCATGCTGGGCAATACGGACAAATTCCTGCCCATCCCATCAAAATTCAAGAAGAAGACGTACCTTAAGGACATTATGTAACAGAATAAAAAAGTCCCCGAATGATGATTCATTCGGGGACTTGCTGTTTATAAAGTATTATGAATTAACGTCGGGAGTAACTGCTTCCTCAATGGGGGATTCAGCATCGGGAGAGGGACCGTCAAATATTCTGTTGAACTCCTCACCGGAGAGCTTCTCATTGTCCAGAAGCATCTGGGCAACTGCGTGGAGCTTATCGATATTGTCAGTCAGTATCTTCTGCGCCTCAGCGTAGCAGGTATTGATGATGGTCTTTACCTCC
>JAGBHJ010000249.1 GCA_017935525.1 Clostridia bacterium
ACGTCCTCCAAGGGTCTTATCATCCATTGTCCGTGTGTAAAGTCAGGAATCTCCTGGGGCTTTCCTCCCTGTGCAATTGAAGTCTCGCTGAGGCAGGAAATGCACATCCACGCCGCCGCATCGTAAACGTCGATGGGCATGGGCTTGCCTTCCTTAAGGCAATCTACGAATACTCTGTACTCTATACCGTCCATACCACCATGGCCAAGGGCTCTGCCCTCATCAGTCATGTCTGTCCAGCAGTTCGGCAACAGATGCTTGTACTTATTCAAGCTGTCGTACACCTCACGACCATCACGCTCATACTGCAAGGAATCGCAACGGCTGAATGCCTTTGTTCCATGCACCGTAAACTGTCTGTTGTAGCCTCTGGGCAAGCTTGTATCCAGCATCAGATGAATGGTCTCGCCATGGGCACACTTGATAACAGTTGTAACAACGTCACCCTGCATAAAGTCCTTGCCGATGAGGTTGGGGTTTACTGTGTCCTTATGGGACTCAACGTACTCCTTAAGTCCTGCAGACTTTGATGCCATAGAAACCAAGGAGACCATTCTGTTGCCTCTGTTAATTCCCAAAAGCTTTGCAATGGGGCCAAGCTCATGTGTGGGGTAATTCTCGCAGTTGCGATGCATATAATTTCTGAGACGGTAATGTCTGTTTTCCTCTCCGCCAAGGATCTCCGTTCTCAAATCATGTGCATAAGAGCCGGAGCAATGAACCACCTGACCGTAGAAGCCCTTACGAACCATCGCCGTAACAATAAGCTCCAGCTCGTCAAAGCAGCAATTCTCCAGGAACATAAAGGGAGCACCTGTTTCCTCCTGAGTTCTTACCAAGTCAAAGCAATCGTTAAGAGAATATGCTCCGCCAACCTCAATTGCAGTTGCCTTACCTGCCTTCATTGCAGCAATAGCAACAGGGATATGTGCTTCCCATGCAGACGTTACGATAACCGCATCAACGTCCTCTCTCTTAACCAATTCCTTATAATCCGTTGTCTTGTAGGGGCGCTTACCTGTTTTTTCCTCGCACTCTCTTGCAGAAAGCTCTGCTCTGTCCTCATAAAGGTCACAAACTGCAGTAACCTCAACGTCGGGCATTGACAAAACAAGGTGCATACAACCTCTGCCTCTGCCGCCAAGACCTACAAATCCCATTCTTACCTTATCCATATTATTCTCCTTCTGACCTATTGGTCATATTATTCAATTATATTAAATTTCTACATCGGGGAACTCAACAACGTCCTCCAAGGGTCTTATCATCCATTGTCCGTGTGTAAAGTCAGGAATCTCCTGGGGCTTTCCTCCCTGTGCAATTGAAGTCTCGCTGAGGCAGGAAATGCACATCCACGCCGCCGCGTCGTAAACCTCGATGGGCATGGGCTTGCCTTCCTTAAGGCAGTCCACAAACACTCTGAACTCAATGCCGTCAATACCGCCATGGCCTAACGCTCTGCCCTCATCAGTCATATCCGTCCAACAGCTGGGCAAAAGGTGCTTATAGTCGTACAGATTGTGATATACCTCGTGGCTCTCGCCATCAATATGAATTGCGGAGCAACGGCTGTACGCGCTTGTGCCGTGGACGGTAAACTGTCTGTCGTAGCCTCTGGGCAAACTTGTATCCAGCATCAGGTGGATGGTCTCGCCATGGGCGCAGGTGATCAACGTGTTTACAACGTCCCCCTGCATAAAATCCTTTCCGATCAAATGAGGGTTGATATTGTCGCTGTGCTTTTTAACGTAAGCCTGCATACCCGCTGACTTGGATGCTACGGAAACCAACGACACCATTCTGTTGCCTCTGTTGATGCCCAAAAGCTTTGCAATGGGGCCAAGCTCGTGGGTGGGGTAATTCTCGCAATTACGGTTGAGGTAATTTCTCAAACGGTAATGGCGGTTTTCCTCGCCCCTTGTAACTTCTTCTCTCAAATCGTGAGCATATGAGCCGGAGCAATGCACCACGTCACCAAACAAGCCCTTGCGGACCATTGCGGTTACTATCAGCTCGATCTCGTCAAAGCAGCAATTCTCCAAAAAGTAGAAGGGAGCCCCTGTCTGCTCCTGGGTCCTTACCAGGTCAAAGCAATCGTTGAGGGAGTATGCTCCACCAACCTCCATTGCCACCGCCTTGCCCGCCTTCATTGCGGCAATGGCGATCGGAATATGGGATTCCCATGCAGACGTTACGATAACCGCGTCTACGTCGTCCCTCTTTATGAGCTCTTTATAGTCCGTTGTACGATAGGGGTCGTTGCCCTTTTTCTGCTGACAGTCCTTTGCCGCACGCTCTACTCTGTCCTCATACAGATCGCATACAGCAGTAACCTCAACGTCGGGCATGGTCAATACAAGGTTCATATTACCTCTGCCCCTGCCGCCAAGGCCCACAAAGCCCATTCTTACCTTATCCATATTTATCTCCTTTCGGATAATTGGTTATTCTTTTTAATTATATCATTCCACATCGGGGAACTCAACAACGTCCTCCAATGGTCTTATCATCCATTGTCCATGTGTAAAATCGGGGATCTCCTGGGGCATTCCGCCCTGAGCAATGGAGGTCTCGCTGAGGCAGGAGATGCACATCCATGCCGCCGCATCATAAACGTCGATGGGCATGGGCTTGCCTGCCTTAAGGCAATCCACAAACACTCGAAACTCAATGCCGTCAACACCTCCGTGGCCGGAATCCCTCAATGATTCCGTCATTTCATCCGTCCAGCATTTCGGCATATATTCCTTATGATCCATAATGCTGGTGATCTTTTCTCCGTCGCCATCCCTCACAAGCATGGAGTTATTGCTCCAAGCCCTTGTGCCGTGTACGGTAAAGGCTCTGTCATATGCTCTGGGCAAGCTGGTATCCAGCCTCAACTGGATAGTTTCGCCATGGGCACACTTGATGAGGGTCGTAATAACGTCGCCCTGCATAAAATCCTTGCCAATAAGCTCGGGATCCACCTTGTCCTTGTTATTATTGATATATTCCTTAAGGCCCGCAGACTTTGACGCCATGGAAACCAGCGACACCATTCTGTTGCCTCTGTTGATGCCCAACAGCTTTGCAATGGGGCCAAGCTCGTGGGTGGGGTAATTTTCGCAATTGCGATTGAGATAATTTCTCAAGCGGTAATGACGATTCTCCTTACCAAAAACTATCTCCTCTCTCAGATCATGGCCGTATGCGCCTGAGCAATGCACAACATCGCCGTAAAAGCCTCTGCGCACAAGGGACGTAACCAAAAGCTCCTCCTCACAGAAGCAAGCATTCTCCAAAAAGAAGAAGGGCACGCCTGTTTCCTCCTGAGCTCTTACAAGGTCAAAGCAATCGTTAAGGGAATATGCTCCTCCAACCTCCATTGCTACTGCCTTGCCCGCCTTCATGGCGTCTATGGCTATTGGAATATGGGACTCCCACGCAGATGTGATTATAACCGCATCAACGTCGTCCCTTTTTATCAGCTCCTTGTAATCGGTTGTGACAAACGGTCTACGACCGTATACCTGCTCGTTTTCGTCCGCACAGCGCTCTGCCTTATCAAGATACAGATCACAAAGTGCGGTGACCTCAACGTCCTTCATATTTAATGCTACCTGCTGATTATCGTGTCCTCTGCCACCAAGACCAACAAAACCCATTCTTACCTTTTCCATCTATAATTTATACCTCCATACGATGGTACTCCATCGGATACTATATATCGTCTTTGTCAACTTCCGCCCATGGGCATTATCCGTAAATTATTGTAATACAAACCCCAGTTTTATTCTATGGAATATTTTTTCACATTACTGTGTTTTTTTGAACTGCATAATACGATCATCTGACAAAACAGATTATTGGCGCTTGATGTAACGAGATTTTTACAGAATTATCCCCAAAAGCCGCGTACAAAGCCGGTTTTTACCCATTGCGAAGGGCTTTTATTTGCACTACCGCCCCGGGTCAGTCAATAAAATACCTCCGTTTTTGCCACGGAGAACGGAAATTATGGATTATTTTTTCATTTCAATGTGTTTTTTTGAACTATATAGACAAAAACTCAAAAATGTGATATACTTATAGCAATCGATCGGGAGGATACAAAAATGGATTACTTATACGACCTTAAGCACTATTACATAAGAGCAAATCCGTCGGAGGAGCAGCTGACAGGGCTTGCCGACATAGGCTTTGACGATTTCCACAACCTAAAGCCGCTGCTGTTTTCCCACAAAAAGCCCACGGTCACGATCCATATCGTATTTTCGGGCAGCGGAACTTACAGGCTGGAGGACCAAACGTACAGCATCAAGGCAGGTGAAATGTTTTTTACCCCATTAAACACCACTCTTTGCTATTACCCCAACGAGGCCGACCCATGGCACTATGCATGGTTTTCCCTTTCGGGCGATCAACTGATAAAGCTGGTTCCTCTTTTGGGAATGGACAAGGGTATGCCGTACAGGACAATAAAGGATTTTGAGGGCGTAAAGGATATACTCAACCGACTGTATCTTAATTGCTCTGCGAGCCCAAATCAAAAGGTCTTTTACGGGGTGGCGGCATTTATGGAGCTGATAGCTCTGGAGGGCAACAGCGTGGAGTCCCAAGCAGACCAAAAGATGGTGTATATCCAAACCATTAAAAAGATCATACATAATAATTTTGCCGCACCCGACTTTACGGTGGATGCCATCTGCGACATGATGCACTTGAGCCATTCCTACATTTGCAGGATATTCAACGCCGTGGAGGGGTGTACAGTATCAAGCTACATTGAAAGTGTACGGTTGAGCCGTGCCGCAGAGCTTTTGACCAGCACAGGGCAAAGCGTCAGCGCCATTGCGACATTGGCAGGGTATAACGATCCTCTGCACTTTATGAAGCGGTTTAAGGCAAAGTACGGAGTTACCGCACTCAATTACAGAAAAGGCAACAAAAGCGACGAATACTAAAACAGTCAAGACGGAGAACAATGGGCACGCGCGATAACGAAGGATTAACATAAGTTATTCGAGCGTGCCCATAATGAATTGCCCTAAATGGCATGAATTGGCTTGCGCCGTAAATTGAACTTCGTTCATGAATTGCCTTCGGCATGATAAAGCATAGCAATTCAATTCATGAAAACAAAGTTTTCAAATCATGAAGCCGTCAGTCTTCAATTCATGACGCAAAGCGTCAATTCATTACTATCCGGAGAAAATTGTCTGAAGCAACGCAAAAGCACTTATGACAAACGATTTATTCGTTATCATAAGTGCTTTTTGTTAAAACTTCGTTATGGGGCTCACGCTAAATTGCTCTCCGTCTTTTTTCGTCAGATCTATATCACCGTATAGAAGAATATTACACCCTTTCTCTTGGGCAGGCTTACCGTAAAGCCGTCGCAAAGCTCCTTTGATGAATACTCAAAGCTTTCCCCCGTTTCTCTGTCGGTAAATACGTATTTTTTATCGGGATATATGCAGGGCATTTTAACCAGGAATTCATCATCCTCAGCATGGATATTGCGGATCGCCTGCACAAAGCCCCTATGCTCCGTGCTGTTGTCAAACTGCATAGCATACCAATCCCCGGGGTCACCGTTACAGGGAGTCATGGGATAATAATCACCCGAAAGCTCCAGCTCTGCAGCCTCCCTCCATATTGCATCCATACGTATGCCCATCTCAAACGTCTTGTCGTCATCAAAATGCTTTATCATGGACGTTAATGCAGGAGTCAATGCGCAATGGAACGCAAACTCGTCAACGGGTCTGTTGCCTGCGCCGCCATATCCCCCTGTTTTGGGGTTGTCCCAACTCATGTTGTGAGCACGGAAATAGGGTATCCATTCAAACATTTCCCTGTGCTGCTTTTGCTTGATGGGGTGGTTGCCGTAGCCAACGTCGGTATAGTGCAGGGTTACGGCGCGGCGCATAGTTTCAAGATCGTTTCTTCTGCCACCTGCCGCACAGGAATCTATCCACAAGCCCGGGTTGCTAAATACCAATGAATCCCAGTAATCCAGATAGCCCTGACCGTGAAGGTTTTCCATCATGCCGATTCTGTCCTCCGTCTCGTTCTGCACCCAGTAGGGCATGGCGTCAAAATTAAAGTCCTGTCTGTAAACCCTTACGCCATATTCTTTTATCAGTCCGTTTATCTTGTTCTTTAACCATTCCCTTGCCTCTTGATTGCCCAGATCAAACAGCCTGTTATCGTTGACGTATCCGTCTGAATTGGTATATTTCAACAGCCATTCGCTGTGCTCCCTGTCTATTTCCTCGCCTGCTACTACTCGTTCCGGCTCAAACCACAGAAGAAGTCTGGCGCCTTTTTCCCCGCATGCCTTGCCAATGGGCGCCAAGCCGTTAGGAAATCTGGCAGGGTCTGCGTGCCACGTACCTATTCGAGCCCAATTATAGTCGCAGGGATACCAGCCTGCATCCACCCACCACACGTCGGGCTTCATGCCACGTCTGACGTATTCGTCAAGGGCAAAAAGCTGGTTTTCCTCCGATGCGGCAGTAAACTCCGGCTTTCCCTCTGCCTCAAAATAATGCAGACAAAGGTTCGGTTGCACGGGCTGACCGTTTTCCCTCGGGAGAATATGCTTCAGATACCACTGTCGCCACAGGTTTATTCCTCTGAATGGCGCATCCTCGTTGGTATATGCCATAATATTCAGTCTGGGAGTTCTGAAGGTCTCCCCCGGGTGCAGCAGAGTATTACATCTCTCCTGACCGCAATTAAACATTACTCCGTCCTCTGTGGGGGATATCTCCGCCACCCATTTTGTGGGCCAGCCTATTGCAAGGCGTATTTCTCTGTCCTCGCCGTGTAATTTCATATAGGGGAAAGCCCCTTGGCACGATGTACCCGTGGTGGGGGTCAATCTGATGGGCTTGTCAACCGCATCCTTTACAAAGCTGTACCCCTCGGGGTTGAGAGTATCGCCGTTACCATGCTCCAGCACAGCAGAGGGGCACTTTATTTCCCCGCCCAATCTGACGTCGGAAATGATCTTGGTGTCCTTGTTGCCGTTATTGGTTATATATACCACCCACTCCGTTACAGGAAAATCTCTGTATTCAATATATTCCCCTCGCAGGGTCAATCCGTCCTTATTTGTTCCCTCAATTATACACTGCACCGTGTTTGCTGTCAACAGCCGTCTGTGGACCTTTGGCGCAAACTCTGCGGGAATGCCCTTTATCTGCCTGTCGCCCAGCATAAAGCTCAACGGCACGTTATCGGGCTTTGTATACTGCAGTATATCATTTATCAATCCCATATCCCTTGCGGTTATTTTTCGTATTCCTTCCATTGGCTTCTCCTTTGATGTTTTACACCCACTCTACCCCATTTTACGCCAATGCGGTTCGCGGGCATCAGTCAAGGGTAGTATATCACAAAGGGCAATACTTTGTCAAGACGTTTTTTTGATAAAAAAGTCGTAATATAATTGAAAAATCAAGGGAATTATGTTATAATAACTACAAAGAGGCGGTGTTCCCGCTACAAAAAACCGGGAGGTAATTGATATGTTGGATTATAAAATAGAGGGCGGCTCTCTGCCCGTTGTAATATGCTACCCACAGGCGGGGCAGACTATTTGTACACAAAACGGCGCCATGAGCTGGATGTCCCCCAATATCGAAATGGAAACAAAGGGCGGCGGACTTGGTAAGATGTTTTCGAGAATGCTTTCTGGAGAGTCAATGTTCCTCAGCGAATACACGGCAGTAGGCGGCAGCGGTATGATCGCATTTGCATCATCCTTCCCCGGCTCCATAGTCCCCTTTGAGGTTTCTGCGGGCAATTCCATAATCATCCAGAAAAAGAGCTTTTTGGCAATGGAAAAGGGCTTGGAGCTTTCCATGTTCTTCCAGAAAAGACTGGGTACTGGATTTTTTGGCGGCGAAGGCTTTATAATGCAGAAGGTTTCGGGCAACGGAATCGTCTTTATTGAGATCGACGGCTATTGTAAGGAATACGAGCTCAGAGAGAACGAAACCATGCTGATCGACACGGGATACCTTGCCGCTATGACGGAGTCCTGCACAATGGACGTTGTTCCTGTAAAGGGTGCAAAAAATATGTTCTTTGGCGGTGACGGTGTATTCCACACAAAGGTAACGGGCCCCGGTAAGGTATACCTGCAGACAATGCCTGCTTACGCTTTGGCTTCTGCTATCATGCCCTATATTCCCCACGGCTCAAACGACTGATAAAAAATAAGAGAGGAGAATTATTATGGCAGGACCGGGAGGAGGCTCTCGCGGCGGCGGCTTTGGCGGCGGCTCTCGCGGTAGCTTTGGCGGAGGTTCACGAGGTGGCTTTGGAGGTGGCTCCAGAGGCAGCTTTGGCAGGCCGAGAGGTGGATTTCACCACCACACAGGATTTTACAGACCCAGAATACATTTTGGCTTCCCATTTTTCGGCAGAAGGTATTACGGCGGAGGAATTATCCACAGTATCACAGGTGTGATATACCTATTGATCTTTTTGGCATTCCTTGCAATATATCTTTTCGGTAACTTTACAAGCTCCGTCGGCACAGCGGTAGGCAATATCGCATCGGGCGGTAGCAGTAAGTACAACGAGAAGCAATTTCAGGACTTTGCAAGTGCAGAATACGCCAAGCATTTTTCATCCTCGGAAAAGGGCATGATGATAGTTTTTCTGACGGATGAAGATGCCACGGGATATTATACCATCGCTTGGGTAGGGAACGATATTCCAACGCCCATATACAACGAAATGGGTGACGAGACCACAGCCTTCGGACGCATTATGCTGGACAATATCAACTCGGAATTCCACGCACATTCGCTGGCTAAAAATCTGACAGCTGCCGTGGAGGATCTAAGAGATTATATGGCTCACAATTACGACCCCGTTGACTTTGCGTCGCAGATGGCAAATTTTGACTCCAGAATAACCAATTATTCCAGACTCAGCATCCAGGAAGGCAATATAAACAACGCTCTCAAGAGCTTCCACCATACCACGGGCATACCCATGGTGATAGTTGTTCAGAATATGGAGGCTGTTTTTGTCAAGACTATTGACAAATCATCCATTGTAACTGTGCTGTTGACCATTGGCGTTATTGCCATTGTGGTGTATGCGGTAGTAAAGCGCAGGAGACAACCACAGCACGACGACGTAGCATAAAAAACAAAACGCTTATGACCAAACGATCATAAGCGTTATTTTTATTCTTCCACAAATTTGAATGAGCCGGAAATATACGTCACCTTGTCCGTATCCACCGTCAGCAGTCCGCCCTTGGAGGTTGCAGTCAGCTTTTTGTCCTCCTGCACCCAAACAGCGCAGGGAGCTTCCTTTACCCACGTTACAAACGGGATATGCCCTGCCATTACGGCAAGCTCACCGTCCACTCCTCTTACGTCAAGCTTATAAACGTCACCCTCAAACAAATTGCCATCGGGAGACGACACCGTCAGTCGAAAGGTCTTCATGCCTGCACCTGCTTTGCTTTTGCGATAGCCTCGTCGATCGTTCCCACAAAAAGGAATGCGGACTCGGGCAGATCATCGTGCTTACCCTCAATTATCTCCTTAAAGCCGCGGACAGTTTCCGCCACGGGCACGTAAGTACCCTTGATGCCCGTAAACTTTTCAGATACGTCAAAGGGCTGGGAAAGGAATCTCTGTATCTTTCTTGCCCTTGCAACCAGCAGCTTGTCGCTGTCGGAAAGCTCATCCATACCCATGATGGCGATGATATCCATCAGCTCGTTGTACCTTTGGAGGATCCTCTGGACCTCCTTTGCAACGTCATAATGCTCCTGGCCCACAACGTCGGGGGAAAGTATTCTGCTGGATGACTCCAGAGGGTCAACCGCAGGATAAATACCCTGTGATGCAATGCTTCTTGCAAGCACTGTGGTAGCGTCCAGATGGGCAAAGGTAGTTGAAGGCGCAGGGTCTGTAAGGTCATCCGCAGGCACGTAAACCGCCTGGATGGATGTAATAGAACCCTTCTTTGTGGATGTGATCCTCTCCTGCAGAGCGCCCATTTCCGTCGCCAGAGTGGGCTGATAGCCTACCGCGGAGGGCATTCTGCCCAAAAGCGCAGAAACCTCGCTGCCCGCCTGGGTAAATCTGAATATATTGTCTATAAACAGCAGCACATCCTGACCCTGGCTATCTCTGAAATACTCCGCCATTGTCAAGCCCGAAAGTGCTACTCTCATTCTTGCGCCCGGAGGCTCGTTCATCTGACCGTACACAAGAGCAGTATTGTTGATAACGCCCGACTGCTTCATCTCGTTATAAAGGTCGTTACCCTCACGTGTTCTCTCGCCAACGCCGGAGAATACGGAAATACCGCCATGCTCCTTTGCAATGTTGTTTATAAGCTCCATAATGAGCACGGTCTTACCAACGCCCGCACCGCCAAACAAGCCGATCTTGCCACCCTTTGAGTATGGGCAGATAAGGTCGATTACCTTGATGCCCGTTTCAAATATCTCGGCGCTTGTTGCCAGCTCCTCATACTTTGGCGCACTGCGGTGTATATTCCAACGCTCCTTTGTGACGGGGGTGGGGATATTGTCCACCGCTTCGCCCAAAACGTTGAATATTCTGCCCAGCGTTTCCTCACCAACGGGAACACTGATGGATGCGCCCGTGTCAACAACGTCCACGTTCCTCTGCAAGCCGTCAGTTGATGCCATGGCTATACATCTGGCAGTATTGTCGCCAATATGCTGAGCCACCTCAACAGTAAGTGTTCTGTCACCTATCTTGATGGTAAGGGCATTATATATCTCCGGCAATTCTCCCTCGTTAAACTGAACGTCAACAACGGGGCCCATTACCTGGAGCACCTTTCCTATATTGTTCTTTTCCAAATCCTTCACCTCTTAATCAATACCGCTACCGGCAACTATCTCCGTTATCTCCTGAGTAATTGCACCCTGCCTTGCTCTGTTATACTCAAGGCTCAGATCGTCTATCATCTGCTTTGCATTTTTGCCTGCGGAATCCATTGCCATTCTTCTTGCCGCGACCTCGCAAGCAAAGCTTTCTCTGGCAGTAGCAGTCAAAATACCTGCCACGTATTCCTTTATCGCCATATTCAGCACCGTCAGATGGTCGGGCTCATAAATTACCCCCACCTCGTTGGGCTTTGCCGTTCTTTCCAAGGGCAAAAGCCATTTTACCGTTGCCTCCTGAGTCATAACGGAATGATATTCCGTATATACGACGCCAAGTCTGTCGTACTCCCCTGCCGCAAAATCACGGCACAGCATCTCTGCCAGCTCCAACGCTTGCTCAAAAGAGAATCTTTCCGACGAAACGATCGTATGCTGAAATCTCTCGCAGGCTCTCTTGCCTATGGGGATAAACTCGGCACCCTCGTATTCCCTGCAAAGTCTGAATATATTGGCATTATAGCCCCCGGCAAGGCCTCTGTCGCCCGCTATTACAACAAGGCGAGTTCTGCCGCCGTCCCTTTTTTGCATATAGGGGCTTTTCTGTGACTCCTGCTGACTTATCAGCAACGACATGGACTTTTCCAGGGACAATGTATACTGCCTTGCCTTCAGCATTGCCTCGTTAGCTTTTCTGATCTTGGAGGAAGCCACCAAGCCCATTGCCTTTGTCAGCTGTTGGGTGGAGGTAACACTTTTTATTCTGACGCGCAGCGCCTTGGTATTACCTGCCATGGCTTACACCTTCATTTCCTCAAGGATCTCTTTCAATCTATCCTCGTCGCATTGGTCGTAATATCCGTTCTCAATGCGTTCCAGCCAATCCGTATGCTCGTTTTCTATCTTTGCATACAACCTCTGCTCGTACTCACGGACTGCCTTTACCTCAACCTTGTCAAGATAACCCTTTGTTGCGGCATATACTATTGCAACCTGGCAACCAACTCTTACGGGTGCATTTCTGCCCTGCTTGAGCACCTCAACTATTCTTTCGCCCAAGGCAAGTCTTCTCTTTGTATCCGCATCAAGGTCGCTGCCGAACTGTGCAAAGGACTGCAGCTCTCTGTACTGGGAGTACAAAAGCTTAAGCTCGCCGGACACCTTTTTCATCGCCTTCAGCTGTGCAGAACCACCTACACGGCTGACTGATATACCCGGGTTGATGGCAGGCATGATACCCGAATGGAAAAGTTCCGTTTCCAGAAATATCTGTCCGTCTGTGATGGATATAACGTTTGTGGGGATGTACGCAGAAACGTCACCCGCCTGGGTCTCGATTATGGGCAATGCAGTAATTGAGCCGCCGCCGTATTCCTCCGCAACGCAAGCCGCCCTCTCCAGCAATCTGGAATGGAGGTAGAATACGTCACCGGGATACGCCTCTCTGCCCGGAGGTCTGCGGATAAGCAACGACAATGCTCTGTACGCCACCGCGTGCTTTGAAAGATCGTCATATATTATCAGCACGTCCTTACCCTGCTCGCGGAAGTATTCCGCCATTGCGCAACCGCTGTAAGGCGCAATGTACTGCAAGGGAGCACTTTCTGCCGCCGTAGCAGATACCACTATGGTGTAATCCATAGCACCGTAGTAATCCAGCTCGCTTACAAGCTTTGCAACGGATGTGCTCTTTTGACCAATGGCAACGTAGATACAGATAACACCCGTGTTTTTCTGATTCATTATGGTGTCGATAACTATCTCCGTCTTACCTGTCTGTCTGTCTCCTATAATAAGCTCTCTCTGTCCTCTGCCGATGGGGATCATACTGTCAATAGCCTTGATACCTGTCTGCAACGGAACGCTTACGCTTTTGCGCTCTATAATTCCCGGAGCCTCCGACTCAATAGGTCTTGTGCCGCTTGATTCGATGGGGCCCTTGCCGTCAATAGGTTCGCCCAAAGCATCCACTACTCTGCCAAGGAAGCCCTCACCCACAGGCACGGAAAGCACCTTGCCCGTTCTCTTTACCATTGAGCCTTCCTTGATGTTGTTTTTGTTAGAAAGCACCGCAACGGACACAGTTTCCTTTTCCAGATTCTGTGCCATGCCAAAGCTACCGTCATCAAACTCCAGCAACTCGTTTGCCATGCAATTCTGTATGCCGTACACTCTTGCAATGCCGTCGCCCACAAGGATAACCTTGCCTGTTTCCAGCATCTGCGCACGGGACTTATAATTTTCTATCTGTGATTTTATTATACTGCTTATCTGTGCAGGATCCTTCATTCGCTGATCACTCCCTTTACCTTGTTGAGCTTGCCCGCCAGACTTCCGTCCAGCAGCTTATCGCCCAGCAGGATCTTTATTCCACCTATAAGGCTCTCGTCCTTAACGTATTCCACATCCACATTTTTGCCGCTGACAGCTTTGAGCCTTTGCGCAAGCCTTTCCTTTTGCTCTGCAGTAAGCTCGCTGACGTAATACACCGTTGCAGTCGTTCTGTTTTGGTGTTCACGCACCAGCTTGTCAAACTCATCAACCGTGGCAACAAGCTGATCAACGTCACCGCCCTCGCACATAAGCTTTATCGCGGACACTATGTCCTCGCAAAAACCACCGCCAAAGGCCTCGTCGATCATTTCCAGCCTTTGAGAAAGCAGTATTGCGGGAGAATCCAGCACATCGACATACTCGGGCTGCTCCTCGATAAGGCTCTTTACCGTAGCAAGACTGCAGGAAAACTCGTCTATCTTTCCCTTTTCCTGCGCCAACATAAAGAGTGCGCCTGCGTACTCCTTACTTATTTCCGCCATCGTCTGCTCCTATTTCATCAATAAAGGAGTCAATAAGCTCCTTGTGGTCCTCCGCTGCGATCTCACGACCCAAAAGCTTTTCTGTAAGCCTTGCGGAAACGTCCACTATCTCCTCCTTGATGGTAGCCTCTGCCTTTTTCATCTCAAGGCTTGCGTTTTCATGCGCCTGCCTTACGATAACACCTGCATCTGCCTTGGCAGACGCAATTATCTCCTTTTCTCTCAGCTTTGCCATTGCCACAGCTGACTGGATGATCTCCTCAGCCTCGTCCTTTGCCGTGGAAAGCCTTTGAGTGTATTCCTCCTTGCTATTCTCAGCCTCTTGTCTTGCCTGCTGAGCCGCAAGGTAGTCACCGTCTATGGTAGCCTGCCTTGCATCAAGCATCTTTTTTACAGGCTTGTACAAGAATTTCTTTACTATCCAAAAAATGATAGCAAGGTTGGCAAGCGACGCCACCATATTCCATAAATTTATTGATATGACGTCTAAGGTCTGCATTTTACTGCTCCGATTTTATCACTTAAGAGCGTTGACTGCATCAACAAGGATGTTTACCAATATCTTGGGGGCAACAAACAAAAGCAGAATAGCGATAACCAATGCGTAAAGACCTGTTGTTTCTGCAACGGCACAACCCATAAGCATCGTCGTTGTTACAGCGCCCTTGCTCTCGGGCTGACGGCCGATAGCCTCACACGCCTTTGCTACTGCGTTACCTTCACCAATACCGGGGCCGATACCCGCTACCATAGCAATACCTGCACCCAAAGCACAGCATCCCAAAATAATACCAATTGCAAGTTCCATATTCTATTTCCTCCAATAAAAAATTTTATACCTTTTGTGAAAGCTTTTTCTGCTTTCTTCTTTCATATTCATCGATAGCAAAGCCACCGGAAATGTTCATCATAGTCAGCATGGCAAATATAAACGCCTGCAAGCATCCGCTGAAGATATCAAAATACAACGACAGCACCGCAGGGATACCCACCTGAAACAGCGGTATATCCGCCAAAAATCCGGGCAACCAGCCCAGCACCAGGGACGAAAGACCGCCAAACGCCGCACTCAAAAGCACAGATATTACCGTACCCGAAAGCACGTTACCGTAATGACGGAACGCCATGGAAACGGGTGTGGAAAATTCGCTTATCAAATTGATGGGCGCCAAAAACGCCACCGGCTCTGCCAAGCCCTTAAGGTAGTACAACGGACCGCATTTGAATTTATAATACATTATTATAAAGAACACCAGCGCCGCCCAGCCGCCGACTATGTTTATGTCCGACGTAGGGGGGAACAATCCCAAAAGGGACGTCAGGCTGGACAATGCGGAAAGCACCAATATACCCATAATAAACGGAGTAAAGCCGAGAAAATACTCGCCCATATTCTCCAGCACAAGGCCCTCCACCTTTTGCACCGCAAGCTCCGCCAAATGCTGGCGCTTAAGCTCTATCCTTTCCTTTAGCCCGTGGGTAAGGTACAGGCAAATAAACAGTATGGTCACCGTCACCAGCAGAGAGTTTACCTGCGCCTCCGTCACCACCCAATCCTGTATGGGCATGGGAATTGTAAAAAATATTCTTGCACCTGTGACGTTGATCCCCTCGCTGTGTGGTTTTGTCAGCACGTTAAGCACTATGCCGAATGCAAGGGGCAATATCATCATCACGATATATATGGTGTCAATTATTTTGAATTTTTTATCGACCTTTTTCACCTTTTCACCTACTTTATTCCATCCTCTGTTTTTTCCTTAATTATAAACGGGTGCAGCATAATTGCAACTCTTGGGAACAGAAGCGGTATTACCACCGCCACCAGGTTAATGCTCTCCACCAGATAGCCCACCAGCACCACCACAAAAAGCATCAGCATTCTGAGTGTCTGTGAGACCTTCATCAGGCTTTTTGCCTCTTTCTTCTCTGCCACTACCGCCTTCTGCACGGTAAAGCCCATCAGCAAAAAATTACCTACCGCAGCAGCTCCACCCAGCAGATTGCCTATAAGCACAGTAACGTCCCACTTTCCTATTATCAAAAATACAGACTCCATCAAGAGACTGAGAATCGTCACTATTACAGCAATGTAAACTGTTTCTTTTTTCACAACCGGATCTATCTTCATCAATCGGACCATCCTATCATAACACTCGCCTTTTATTATACAACAAAATGCGGATATAGTCAAGTTTTTTTATTCAAAAACCATGGATCATTCCGACATAAAGTGCTTTCGTAATATATTTTTTACTATTTGTTCATTTTCAATAAATAAACGGGGACCCTGCAGCCCCCGTTTAGATATTTTATTCCTCTGTATAAATTCTCTCCACCCTCTGCTGAACGCTTGTCAGCACCTCGTAGGAGATCGTACCGCAAATATCTGCGATCTCGTCAGCATCGGGGCCGTCACCCCACATCAGTACAGCCTCAACACCAACCTCTACGCCATCGATATCGGTAATGTCAACCATCATCTGATCCATACAAACTCTGCCCAGAATACCTGCTCTCTTGCCGCAGATGACAACGTAGCCCCTGCTGCCCAGCTTTCTGCTGTAGCCGTCCGCATAACCCACGGGAAGTGTGGCTATCCTCATGTCCCTATCCGCCACAAATTCGCCTCCGTAGCTTACTGCGTCACCCTTGTGCAGGTAATTGATAGCAGACACGTTTGTGACCCATTTTGCTATGGGGCGAAGCCTTGCAGATGAGGTCTGCTTCATATACCGGGACGGATAATAGCCGTAAATGCCTATACCCAGACGCACCATGGTATAATCCCCGCAAAGACCTCTCAACGCTCCCGCCGTGTTGCAGGCGTGGATAAATTCAAAGTCAAAGTTCCTCTGCCTTGCAATGGCAAGCATCTGCTCAAACCTCTCTATCTGTGCCATAGTGGGAGCATCATCCTCCTCGTCGGCACAGGCAAAGTGAGTAAAGATTCCGTCCGCCTTTAAGCTTTTACAATTCTCCAAGGTGGACAAAAGTCGCTCAAAATCATCAACGTCACGGATGCCAATTCTGTTCATCCCCGTGTTGACCTTGATATGAGCAAAAGCGATCTTGCCCATTTTCTCCGCAATATTATTCAATTCAAAAGCCTGTTTGCCGCTGAACACCGTCTGGTGGAGCCCATACTCCACACAAAGCGCAAGCTCGTTGCCGTTAGCGGCACCCAGCACCAATATGGGTGCGTCAATACCCTCCTGTCTCAGATGCACGCCTTCCTCCGGCGTAGCGACACCCAGCCAGTCAGCGCCGTATTCCAAGGAATACTTTGCTATTGCCTCAATGCCGTGTCCGTAGGCGTTTGCCTTTACCACCGCCATAATATGAGTATCAGGTCTTAACAAGTTTTTGAATTCAGTAATATTGTCCCGCAGTCTTGCGCGGTTGACTATCAATCTGGTTGAACGCATTAGCCTTTGCCCCTTTGTACCCGTTTTCTAAAATATATGCAGAGATTGCCGGTCAAGACAACCTCTGCATACCACATTCTGAATAATTATCAGAGAGCCTTTACGATCTCCTCTGTATCCATAGCGATCATAAGCTCCTCGTTTGTAGGAATTACGATAACCTTTACCTTGGAGTCATCTGCGGAAATAAAGCCTTCCTTTACGTCCTTGTAGCTTGCAAGAGCCTCGTTCTTTTCCTTGTCAAGCTTGATGCCCAGGAATTCCATGTTATCAAGAGCCCACTCTCTCATGTATGTGATGTTCTCACCAACACCTGCTGTAAATACGATAGCGTCAACGCCGTTCATAGCGGCAATGTATGAGCCAATGTACTTCTTGATGCTGTAAGAAAGCATCTTAACTGCCAACAGAGCACGCTGGTTGCCCTCCTTGATAGCTGCAGTAAGATCTCTGAAGTCACTGCTTACGCCGGAAATACCCAACATACCACTCTTCTTGTTGAGGTAGTTGTCAACTTCCTTTGTCGTCATGCCCTTCTTATCCATAAGCAGGGGAACAATAGCGGGGTCGATAGCACCTGTTCTTGTACCCATCGGCAGACCGTCAAGAGGAGTAAGACCCATTGTTGTATCTACGCACTTGCCGTTTTCAACAGCCGCAATGCTGGAGCCGTTACCGATATGGCAGGTGATCACCTTGAGCTCCTCAGCGGGCTTGCCCATGTACTTTGCAACCTGCTTGGAAACAAATCTGTGGGATGTGCCGTGGAAGCCGTACTTACGGATGCCGTACTGCTCATAATCCTCATAAGGAACAGCGTACATAAACGCATAGTCCGGGATAGTTGCATGGAATGCTGTATCAAATACTGCAACGTTGGGTGTGTTGGGCATAAGGTTGATGCAAGCCTCAATACCCATAAGGTTTGCAGGGTTGTGGAGAGGTCCAAGAGGAATGCACTCTCTGATAGCCTCGATAACGTCATCAGTTACCAGCATGGAGCCGGAGAACTTGCTGCCGCCGTGGAGCACTCTGTGGCCGATAGCGTTGATCTCATCAAGAGCTACAACTGCGTTGTCGCCCTTTGTGAGCACGTCGATAACTGCGCTGATGGCGTCAAGATGTGTTGCCATGGGGATAGCAGCCTCATAAGCATCCTTGCCGGGCACG
>JAGBHJ010000250.1 GCA_017935525.1 Clostridia bacterium
AGTATTTTGGCATAACAGAGGAAGAATTACAAAAAATAAGAGATATTCTTATTGAGAAAATATAAAAAGGAGAGATACGATGTTAGCTATTACAAAAGAGAATTACGACGTTGAAGTGGCAAAGGCGGATGGCCTTGTTGTTATTGATTTTTGGGCAGAGTGGTGCGGTCCCTGCAGAATGCTGGCACCTGTTTTTCAAGAGGCAAGCGAGGAGTTGACGTCCGTTAAGTTCTGCAAGGTAAACGTTGACGAGCAGCCGGAGCTGACGAGAAAGTTCGGCGTGTCAAGCATTCCCATGCTGGCAGTTATGAAGGACGGCAACGTTCTCACAACGCTGGTGGGATACAGAACAAAGGATATGCTGGTGGCAGAACTGAGCGAATACGTGGAGGAGTGATAACCGTGAAGGTCAGACTTAACGAGGATGCAGAGGTCGTAAAGATGATAAAAGAGGGCCTCAAGAAAAAAGGCGGCTATTGTCCCTGCAGGATGGAAAAGACAGAGGATACCAAGTGTATGTGTAAGGAGTTTAAGGAGCAGATAGCGGACCCTGATTTTGAGGGCTACTGCCATTGCCTGTTGTACTACAAGGAAAAGTAAAAAAACGGCGGAGTGAGTATCAACTCATTCCGCCGCGTTTTTTTATTGCTTTGTTCTTTATTCTTCAGCCTTGGGAGACTTGTTTTCCTTGAATCTGATGATAAGGTTAACGATGATACCAAGGATGAGTGCTGTTGCGATCTTTGTAAGTTGGATCTGACCGAACTTGAGTGTAAGTCCGCCGATACCGCAAATGAGGATCGTACTTACAACAAAGAGATTCTTGTTGTCACCAAGGTCAACGTCCTTAAGCATTCTCAAGCCGCTTACTGCGATAAAGCCGTAAAGCGCAATACAGATACCGCCGATAACGCAGGTAGGTATTGTGTTGATGAATGCCACGATGGGTGAGAAGAAGGAAATGATCAACGCAAAGATAGCCGTAAGGAATATTGTGGAAACGGATGCATTACCCGTAATGGCAACGCAAGCCACGCTTTCGCCGTACGTGGTGTTTGCACAGCCGCCAAAGAAGGCACCTGCCATTGTACCAACGCCGTCACCCAGGAGTGTTCTCTTAAGACCGGGCTTGTCCGTTACAAGATCTCTGCCGATGATGGAGCTGAGGTTCTTGTGGTCTGCAATATGCTCTGCAAATACTACGAAGGCAACGGGCGCAAAGAGCATTGCGATGGAGCCGATGTCAGCCGCAGAAATTGAGAAGTCGGGGGATGTGATCTCCTTGATCATATTAACAAATGCAAACTTGGGAATATGTATAAAGCTGTCCAGCGTAATATTGCTGAAGTTTGCAACGAGAGCGTCGTAATTGACGATCATGAGGTAGTCGATATCACAGATCATACCGATAACGGTAAATATGGAAGCGATAACGTAACCGCTGGCAATACCGATAATAAACGGGATGAGCTTTACCATCTTCTTACCCTTGACGGATGCGATGATGGTGATGACCAACGTGCAAAGACCGCAAAAAATAGCTACAAGATTGTAAGAACCGTTTGCTACGGAAGCGCTTGCTTGGGAGAGATTGCCGATGGCACCGCCTGCAAGATCAAGACCGATGAGTGCAACCGTAGGTCCGATAATAACGGGGGGCATAAGCTTGTTGATCCACTTGGAGCCTGCAAAGTGAATAACCGTTGCGATTATCACGTAAACCAGACCTGCAATAAACGCGCCCACAACAATGCCGAAATAACCGAATACGGTAGCGCCGCACATTGATGAGATAAAAGCAAAGGAGCTGCCCAAAAATGCGGGGCTCATTCGCTTTGTAAACAGAATGTAGATGAGAGTACCTACACCTGCACCAAAGAGTGCTGCTGCAATGTCCATGTTGAGGTTAACGGCACCGTCATCGTTGACGAGCATGGGGACAAGGATCGTTGCGGTGATGATAGCCAAGATCTGCTGGATGGCAAACACTACGTTTTGCTTGAAGCTTGGCTTGTCATGAATGTCAAATGCGAGTTTCATACAAAAACCTCTACTTTCGATTAGTGTTGCGGCAAAAATGCCCAACCTACAAAAGTATAACACAACAGAGGATATTTGTCAATCGGTAATATGAATTTTTTGTGAATTTTTGTTGAACGAGGCAGAATGGCGACGTTTTATGGAAAGATTATCCATGGACTGTATAAATTGCCGATTTATGCACAAATTTTCTATGTTAAAGGCGCTTTTGCTCTTGACAAAAATGTGAATTGGGTGTATACTAATTAGGTACGATAACAAATGAAAGGTGTTTGGTTATGGGTAATTATGTTTCCATCGGAATTACAGCG
>JAGBHJ010000251.1 GCA_017935525.1 Clostridia bacterium
ACTATGCGGAAAGGAGATGCTGTGTGAGGTTACTTATATTATAAATTTAACGTCATTATTACGGCGTCCTCGTTGTTGTCGGAGTAATACTGCTTTCTGACGCCCATTGGCTCAAAGCCGAATTTTTTGTACAAGGTCTGGGCGGGGACGTTGGAGGCACGCACCTCCAAAAACATTATGACTGCTTTTCTTGCCCTTGCTTCATCTATCATCAGCTTCAGAAGGTCGCTTGCAAGACCCTGTCTGCGGTGGGACGGCAAAACGGCAATATTCATTATATGCGCCTCGTCAAATATCACCTGCATACCGCCAAAGCCCACGACCTCATCGTCGGACTCCGCAAGGGTGTAAATTGAAAAGGGGTTGTAGAAGTTTTCCTCAAATGCCTCGTAGGACCACGGCGCGGCAAAGCATTCCGATTCCACGCGGTGCATAGCTTTCAGATCCTCACGGTAAGCAAGGCGGACGGATGAATTTGCCATATTATTTAGCCTTTCTTGCCTGCTCCGCCTGGGATTCCCTTATATAAAGAGGGTTGACCGTGTTGGGGTCCGTGGCAACACCCTTAAGGAGAAGCTCGTAAGCCACCACGGCAGTTGCAACCGCCCTCTGACTTGACAAAAACAGCGGCGCACGGTGTATGGGCTTGCCCGATGCGGTTTCCTTGGGGAATTTGCTCTCGTACTTGCCGTATTCGCCCGTTATTATCACGGGGGAGTCAAGATTCAAAAGCTTGTTTGCCAGATCGTCAACGGAAACTGCATCCGGCTTTTCTGCTTCTGTGGGCAGAGAACAGCTTGTATTGTACAATGCGGTATATACGGTGTTGTTTCTTGCGTCCAGCATGGGGCATACGTAGCCCTCAAAGGCACACACGTTTGCCGCAAGCCCCTCAAGAGTGCCAACGGCGATCAAGGGCTTTTTGCTGACCTGCGCCATAAGCTTTGCGGCAGACATACCTATTCTGAGCCCCGTAAATGATCCGGGACCTGCGGAAATGGCAAAGGCGTCAATATCCGTCACCTTAAGCCCAACCTCGTCCAGCAGCTGATCCACCAAGGGCAGCAGCTTTTCGGAATGGGTCCTGTTAATGTTGATGGTAAATTCCCCCAGGGGTGCGTTGTTTTCCGTTACGGCAACGCTTGCAGGGGTGGTTGATGAATCAATGGCTAAAATTTTCATATTATTTCCTGTTATTCTATCATTTCTCCGTATTCGTCAGCCAGCACGGTGATGGCTCTTGACGTGGGGGAGAGCTTTTTTATTATTATTTCTACGTAATTATCGGGGAGCAGATGCTCCATTTTCTCCGACCATTCTATAAGGGATATACCGTCGGAATATATGTATTCATCATACCCGATGTCGTACAGCTGGTCGGGAGAGCTCAGCCTGTAAAGGTCAAAATGATATACGGGCGGCAAAGTGGGGTATTCGTTCATAAGAGTAAAGGTTGGGCTTGTGACGGCAGAGCCATACCCGTAGGACCTTATAATTGCCCTTGCAAACACGGATTTGCCGGACCCCATTTCCCCATTAAGCAGAACGATAGCACCCGGCAGAAGCCGTTTTGCGACCTGTGCGGCAACGTCTGCGGTCTCCTCCTCGGAGCTTGTTATGCGATCTATAATTTCTTTCATGCTGTCCCTCGCAGTACATATTATATCTACTATTATAGCACAAAATTGCGGAATAATCAATACGTTTCTTTGACTTAAGCCTTTGGAGGTAGTCTTTGACTAATAGTCTGTGGCTAATAGTCTTTGGCTAATAGTCTGTGACTAATAGTCTTTGGCTATTAGTCGGTGGCTAATAGTTTTTGACTATTAGCCTTTGTTCTATATCTTCGGCAAGCTCCATAATATTGTAATAAAGTAAGGAGGATAATATTATGAGATCAAAAGCACTATTGATAACGGTAGCCCTTGTCTGCCTTTTGCTGACGGGGTGTGGCAATTCTATAACGACAAACGAGTACATAGACCTTTCCGGGACAGTCTCCGCCGATGGCAAAGCGGAAAAGACGGTGGACGTTACCGTGTTTTATAAGGATGACTACGGCTACATAGTGCCCGTGGTGGCAAACATTCCTTGGTCCGAGGGGATAGCAAAGGCGGTCATCCGCAAGATGATGAGCTCACCCGAGCTGCAAAGGGAGCTGGTGATAATGGGACTGGAATCCCTTATGCCGTCGGATGCCGTACTGAACGGCATAGACATCTCCAATGGGTTGGCAAAGATAGATTTTAAGTCCGACAAGCTGACATTTGACAACAAGCAGGACGAGGAGCTTTTTGTTAAGGGCGTAGTGCTGGCGTTGACGGCATTCCCCACGGTGGATACGGTGCAGTTTATGTTTAATGGCCACGTGATAGATACCCTGCCAAAGGGCACACCCGTAGGCTCTGCGTTAAAGGCTACTGATGTAAACGCCCGTGGCGAGGAGCTCGGCGAGGCAGTCACCGTGTATTACCACGGCAAGAGCAATACGAATTTTGACTATTGCGTCCCTGTTACGGTGTATATGAACGCCCCCACCTGCCAAAAGGCTATCGACTATATGCTGACAAAGGACTTTCCGCAGCTTACCACGGGCATTCCTCAGGGTACAAAGCTTTTGGAGATAGAGCAGATAGGGGATACTGTGTGCTTGTTCTTCAGCGAGGAATTCCGTGCGTTGGCAGAGACTCCCGAGGTTGAGGCAGAGGTCATCCGAGGCTTGAGCCTTGTGTGCGGCGGATTTTATAAATTCAGCGACATGAAGATATACGCAGGCAGCGGGGAATACCTGCCGCAAAACGGCATTGAGGTATCGGTCAACGCAAATGTGATGTAGACCCTGTTATCCCTCGTGGATATTTCAAAAGGCATCGGTGACAAAACTGTTACCGATGCCTTTGCGTTTTTGTTACTGTATTTCGTTTGATATTTACACGTGGTCTGACAGCAAAACGTGGTCATGGTCTTTCTGCATTTTCTTGCGGATGATAATATATGCCACGTGCATCGCTATTACGGAGACAACCCATGTGACGGGGTAGCACAGATACAGCGCTCTTATGGTGTATATCTGGCGGAAGACTGTGTATATCCACACTATTCTTAATACGCACACACCAATGACGGATATAAGCGTGGGCACAAGTGAATATCCCATGCCCCTTATGGTGCCCATTTGCACCTCCAGAAGTCCGTCTATAAAATAGAATGTCAGTATGCAGGACATTCGCACAAGACCGTACTGTATTGCGGCGCTTGTGGCGTCGGGAGAGTACAGCTTTAACAGCGGCTCACCCAGAGCGTACATTCCCCAGCCCATCACCAAGCCGATGGACATGGAGATTATGGCGCAGGTGGCGTATACCTTGCCTATACGCTTGTGGTTACCTGCTCCCACGTTTTGCCCCACAAAGGTCAATGCAGTCTGGTTAAATGCGTTCATGGCGGTGTACGCCAAGCCCTCAATGCTGCCCGATGATGCGGAGCCCGTCACCATATCCACCACGTGGAAGCTGTTTAACGAGGACTGCACCATAACGTTTGCGATATTGAACATTGCGGAGTTTAAGCCTGCAGGGACGCCGTAACGCAGAATGAGGAGGGTCTTGTCCGCCTTAAGGTGTAGCTTTTTGATGATGAGCTTACAGCAATCCTTTTCCCTTATAAGCGCGATGATAACCAGCGTTGCGGACATGTACTGGGAGATGATGGTTGCCCATGCAACGCCGTCCACAGCCATGCCAAGGAATATGACGAAAATGCAGTTCATTGCTACGTTAATGGCGCCCGACAGCGTCAAAAATATCAGCGGTCGCTTGGAGTCACCCTTTGCACGGAGTATGGCGCTGCCAAAATTGTACAGCATGGAGGCGGGCATACCCAAAAAGTATATCTTCATATACAGGGTAGATTGTTCAATTACCTCTGCGTCCGTGCCCATCCACACCAGAAACGTCCTTGCAAAGCGCAAGCCCACAAACATCAGCACCGCACCGCAAATCAAAGCCAGCAGAATGGCGGAGTGTACCACCTCGTGGGAGCTTTTTTCGTCCTGCCTTCCCAATGCTTGGGCAAGGGCAACGTTTGTGCCTATGGAAAGCCCCAAAAATGTGGCTACGATCAGATTGATAAGAGCAGAGGTAGCGCCGATGGCTGCAACTGCGTTGGGGGAAGATCCAAATTGCCCCACGATGATCATGTCGGCGGCGTTGTAGAGTATCTGCAACACTCCCGTAACGATAACGGGGAAGGCAAATCGGAGCAGAGTGGGCACAAGGGGCCCGTGTATCATGTCAAGCTCTTTTGATTTCATTTTTTCACCTACCGTATAAATACGGGATATATTGTACAACTAAACGGGGAATTTGTCAAGGCAAATAAATATCCCTCCTGTTTGGGAGGGATAAATGCTCATCTTAATTTTTTGATGCCCGACCACAGCACGATAATTATCTGTGACGGAATACCGATCAGGAATATCATCCAAAGGTTGAGGTCCAAAAACGTCAGATAAATGGATGCTATTATCAGCCATACAAGAGCTGTTATAATGGCAAAGTTAGACCTTGGCCTACCCCATATGGAGTTGAATACCAGCAGCACAATAAGGCTGACGGGGCAGGAGTACACAAATAACAGCCAATGCCAGCTGATATTGGGCACGGTGTAGCCCAGTACGATGAATATCAACGTTGATATCAGCCATACAAGGGATACCGACAATGCGGTAATTATTCTCTGGTTTCTCTTTATGGTCTTGTTTGTTTCGTGCACGGGCTTTTGCTCGTGCTCCTCCTGCAGAAGGTAGTCAACCGTAACGTTGAGTATCTCTGCCAATCTCTTTAACACCGCGATGTCGGGCACGGCGTCGCCGCATTCCCATTTGGATACTGCCTTGTCGGAATAGTTTATCTTTTCCGCCAACTCCGCTTGGGTCAACCCCATTTTTTTTCTGAGGTCAATGATGTTTTTGCCGATTATCTGCTTCAGCTCGTTCAGATCGATCACTCCTTTTTTATTATTTTATTGTTATCCTAATCAATAATAATTGTATTTGTTCCTCTTTATTACTGCAAAGGCTCCGCAGGTCACCATTGCCATCAGCTCTGCCACCACAAGGGATATCCACACGCCGTCAATGCCCCATATCAGCGGAAGTATCAGTACCGCCGCCACTTGAAACAATACTGTCCTCAAAAATGAGATCAGGGCGGAGGTAACTCCGTCGTTTAACGCCGTAAAAAAGCCTGAGCCGAATATTGCCATTCCGCAGAACAGAAAAGCAAACGAGTACATATAAAAGCCCCTCTTTGTCAATGCCAAAAGGTCATCGTCGTAGCCTACGAATATCTCTGAAAGGGGGGACACCATCACCAGCGAGAACAAAAGCATCACCACGGAGCATATGCCTATTATGCTGACGCTCTTTTTCAGCAGGCTTTTCAGCTCGTCGGTGTTTTCCGCACCAAAATGGTAACTTATTACAGGGGCGATACCAATGGTATAGCCGATGAATATTGCAATAAATATCATACACACGTACATCATAACGCCGTATGTCGCAATTCCGTTTTCTCCTGCGTATTTTAACAGCTGGGCATTGTACAGCATACTCACCAGGGACATGGATATGTTGCTCATAAGCTCGGAGGAGCCGTTGGTGAAGGTCTTAAGCATTGCCTTGCCGTCGTATCGGAATTTTGTAAAGCGCAAAAGGCTGGTATTATCCCTTGAAAAGTACAGCAGAGGTATAACGCCGCCCACAAACTGGCTCAACGCAGTTGCAACCGCCGCACCCGCAAGCCCCCACTTAAACACAGCCACAAACAGGGCGTCCAGCACCATATTGGTGACGCCGGATGCTATGGTGACCGCAAGACCGATATCCGGTTTTTCCGCAGTAATAAAAAAGCTTTGGAATTCCATCTGCAGCATAAAAAACGGCAACACGGAAAGTATTATTCTGCCGTAAACGACAGAATTTTCAAGCAGGTCCCCTTCTGCACCCAGCAG
>JAGBHJ010000252.1 GCA_017935525.1 Clostridia bacterium
CACCATACGTCCTTTTGAGGAAATCTTTTTTTGTATTCACGCAAAAAGGGAATGAGCGCTCTTTGATTTTCGGGCTCGCAGGGGTCACCACCCAAAAGGGTCAAGCCGTTGATGTAATCCTTTGTGCTTTGGAAAATTTCCTCCCAGACCTCAGGGGTAAATTCCTTGCCAAAGTCAAAGCTCCATGTTTCGGGATTAAAGCAATGAGGACATCTGTGTCTGCATCCGCTGACAAAAAGTGTTGTTCTGACTCCGTTGCCGTTTGCAATGTCGCAATATTTGATCTCGCCGTATTTCATATTCTTACCAAAGTAATTCCGCCATATTCTTGCGACATGGCGGAATAAAAATTACAAGTGCAAAACTCTTTCTTTGATCTCCTGGGTACGACCCTGATTCCAATACTGTGTGCCGATGTATCCGCAGGTACGTCTTGCCACGTTCATCTTTGACTGATCCGTATTTCCGCATCTGGGGCACTTCCATATCAGCTTGCCGTCCTCGTTAACAACGTCTATCTCGCCGTCCCATCCGCATTCCTGGCAGTAATCGGACTTTGTGTTAAGCTCTGCGTACATGATGTTATCGTAAATAAACTTCATTACCTGGAGAACTGCGTCAAGGTTCTGCTCCATATTGGGCACCTCAACGTAGCTGATAGCGCCGCCGGGGGAGAGTGCCTGGAATTTTGACTCAAACGCAAGCTTTGTAAATGCGTCAACGGGCTCCGTAACGTGGATATGGTAGCTGTTTGTAATGTAACCCTTGTCCGTCACGCCCTCAATAATGCCAAATCTCTTTTGCAGGCACTTGGCAAACTTGTATGTGGTGGACTCAAGGGGTGTGCCGTAGAGTGAGAAATCGATATTGTGCATAGCCTTCCACTTCTTGCACGCATCGTTCATATACTGCATAACGTTGAGGGCAAAGGGTGTTGCGGAGGGGTCCGTGTGGGACTTGCCCGTCATAGCCTTTACACATTCGTAAAGACCTGCATAGCCCAAGGATATTGTAGAATAGCCGCCGTAAAGGAGCTTGTCAATAGTTTCGCCCTTTTCAAGTCTTGCAAGAGCGCCGTGCTGCCAAAGAATGGGTGCTGCATCGGACAATGTACCTTTGAGTCTTTCGTGACGGCAGAGAAGCGCTCTGTGGCAGAGCTCCAATCTTTCGTCAAATATCTTCCAGAATTTATCAAAATTACCGCCGGAAGAAAGCGCCACGTCCACCAGATTGATGGTTACAACGCCCTGGTTAAATCTGCCGTAATACTTGGGCTTGCCGTTTTCATCCACGTAGGGAGTCAAAAAGCTTCTGCAGCCCATGCAGGTGTAGCAATGGCCATCGCCGTTCTTGTCTACCTTAAGCTCAAGCATCTTCTTTTCGGAGATGTAGTCGGGCACCATGCGCTTTGCGGTACATTTTGCCGCCAGCTGTGTAAGGTACCAATAGGGGGAGTCCTCGTGGATATTCTGCTCCTCAAGCACGTAAATAAGCTTGGGGAAAGCGGGAGTCACCCATACGCCGTCCTCGTTCTTTACACCCTGATAGCGCTGCTCCAGCACCTCCTCAATAATGAGCGCAAGGTCGTGCTTTTCCTGCTCGTCCTTTGCCTCGCCAAGATACATAAACACCGTAACGAAGGGGGCCTGTCCGTTTGTGGTGAGCAAAGTTACCACCTGATACTATATAGTCTGAACGCCCTTTCTGATCTCCTCGCGAAGGCGCTTTTCTATCATTTTTGCCTTGCCTTCCTCGCTGATCTCGACACCTATATCCTCAAGCTCCTTGTCAAATGAGCGCTTGATCTTCTCGCGGCTTACCTGAACAAAGGGAGCAAGATGTGTCAAAGATATGCTCTGACCTCCGTACTGGTTACTTGCCACCTGTGCGATTATCTGCGTTGCTATGTTGCAGGCCGTGGAAAAGCTGTGGGGCTTTTCGATCATAGTGCCCGAAATAACTGTGCCGTTCTGGAGCATATCCTCAAGATCAACAAGGTCACAGTTGTGCATATGCTGTGCAAAATAGTCGGAATCATGGAAATGGATGATACCGTCGTTGTGTGCATCAACAATGTCTTTGGGCAGGAGCAGACGGTTTGTAATATCTCTGCTGACCTCGCCGGCCATGTAGTCGCGCTGAACGCTGTTTACAGTGGGATTCTTGTTGGAATTTTCCTGCTTTGCTTCCTCGTTGTTGCACTCAATAAGGCTGAGAATTTTCTCATCCGTTGTGTTGGACTTACGGACAAGGTTTCTTGTGTATCTGTAAGTAATGTAATGCTTTGCAACCTCGTATGCGCCGTGAGCCATTATCTGTGTTTCCACCAGATCCTGTATTTCTTCCACACCGGGGGATCGGTTCATCTTCTGGCAAGCAAGCTCAACGGATTCAGCAATGCGCTGTATCTGGTTGGGTGTCATCCTGAGGGACTCGTCCACAACGTCGTTTGCTTTTGTAATAGCCACGATTATTTTGGTTATATCAAAAACAGCCTCAGAGCCGTTTCTCTTGATTATCTTCATAGTCAAAATATCCTTTCAGTGGGGTCTTGTGTAAAAAAACCGCTTATTTTCCGCAAAATAACGGAACGAGTTAATTATAACAGACTATTTTGTTTTTGTCAATAGCAAATTACAAGATATAGTGCGTAAGTCTACTATTTTATAAAAATTCGCTCAAGATATAGTGTTTCACAGGTAAAGAAAGACAAAAATGCGGAAAATTCACGATTTTTGATGATACGTATTTTTGTGAAACCCATATATAATACCTCATACCGCATTCATAAAAGGGCAAAAGAACGCATATAAATGAATTTTTTGCCTCAAAATAGGAAAAAATTATTTCTTATTGCAAGAAAAGACTTGAAGAAAGCGGATTTTAGTGATATAATACGTATATCCGATTATTTAGTAGAAAAAGAGGTTTTTATGTTAACACACGATAATGAGATCAGATACA
>JAGBHJ010000031.1 GCA_017935525.1 Clostridia bacterium
ATATTATTCCAAAAAAGCCTATAAACATCACTTTCATCACCAGCACTATCCAGTACGCCACCGTGCATCCCAGCATAACGTACTTCATCACGCCCGTTTTCATCGTCGTTCTGTGGAAGCACATCAAGAGGACCACCGCATTGCCCGTCCAAGTAAAAAAATGTATCAACGCCTTTAACACAGGGCTTGCACCATCCACCAGCACGGGCATAAGGTTTTCCAACTCAAAATTACGCATTGCGGAGATCATCAGTATAACGTAAGTAGCAACCATTACGCCAAACACTATGTTACTGAGGCGAAGTATGGTATTAAAGCGGTAAAATTGCGCCAACACCACCAGAATCACCATCGGTACAACGTAATACGTCACAGGCTCGGGGGTATACGTGCTCATAAATACGTACTCCAGCGTCTGTCTGAAGTAGACAAAGGACTTAAATGCGTACAGCAATACAAACAACGCCGCAAGCACACTCCCAAGCGCCTCACCAAAGGCATATCGGCACATCCCCACTACTGTCCTTTGAGGCGCCATGATTCCTATACGCACAATAAAGTACGCAAAGACTATATCTATCACCGCAATAAGAGCAAATATCCACCACGCATCAATTCCAAGGTAGATATTTGCATAATTTGGTATAAAAAGCATCAAAAGGGGCGGCACAGTCACTATTATCATGTAGAAAAGCTCCTTTGGCCGCAATTTATTTATATTGTCCATCTGTTACCTTACTTTGAATGTCTCATTCTTATTCTGTTTTTTGTGGGTATCGACTCGGGGCGCATAAACCTCTGTGTAACGGGCTTCATCAAAAGCGCATCCTGCTTGTCGTTATCGTACAACGGCGCATATGGTGCCATGTAGGGCACTCCAAAGCTATTTAGGGAAAGCATATGCAACGCCAACAGCACCGCACCTGCTATCAAGCCGAAAAATCCCATAAATCCGCCCAACAGAGTAAATACGAACCTCATCATATTGACGATATCCGCCTGCTCTGGGACGTTATATATCGTTATGGCGGAAACTGCGGATATCATAACCGCAGGACTGCTGATGGTACCCGCCTTTACAGCGGTCTCTCCCAGTATCAGCGCCCCCACTATGCTCAGCGCCGAGCCAATGTACCTCGGCATTCTGACGCTTGCCTCCTGCAATATCTCAAACAACAGCATGGTCACTATCAGCTCCAGCATTGGGTTCATGGGGATTCCGCTTCTGGCGTTGATTATTGTCAACAAAAAGTCCGTTGGCAGCATATCGTAGTGGAACAAAAGCATGGCAACGTACAGCCCCGGCAAAAATATCGCCATCACAAAGCTGGCAACCCTCAGCACTCGGAGTATGTTTCTTCTTTCCGTCAAGCCGTAGTAGTCGCCGCTGTCCTGAAAGCTCTCCACAAAAACGTAGGGCAACGTCAGCACAGCCGGCGAGCCGTCAACTATTACGCATATCCTACCCTCCAGCATTTTGCCTGCGGCGATGTCTGGCTTTTCCGTATTACCCACCTGGGAGAACACAGTACGCCTGTTGCTCTCCAAAAATGCGGAAATATACGCCGAATCAAGTATTCCGTCAATGTTTATCCGAGATATCTTGTCCTTTATCTGCGATACTATCCCCTCATCGGCAACCGTCTTTATATACGCCACGGCAACCGACGTAGAGCTGTACTTGCCCACCTTTATCACGTCAAACACAAGGTCGGGGGTCTTTAGCCTGCGCCTCAAAAGGGAAATATTCGTTCTGAGGTCCTCGTTAAAGCCCTCTCTGGGGCCACGTATAACGGATGACGTGGGCGGCTCCTCCACACTTCTGTGTGCCCACTTTTTTACCGCCACACAAAGGAAGTCCTCCTGCCCGTCCATCAGCAATACCGCATCCCCATCCAGCATCAAGGATGCCGCCATGCTTAAGTCCGACCAACGCACTACGCCCGTAAACGGGATCACGCGCCGCATGATGTCATCCATCAGCCGCGCCGAATCCTTTACATCGGAGTACATCAACGGTCTGACAATATCCCTTGTCATCGCCTCGCCGTCAACAAGCTCCTCAATATATATGAGCGCCGCAGGAATACCGCCGCCAATATCAAATTGTCTCAATATGGGTGGCTTTTCCCCCGCAAACGTCTTTAGTATTTCTCTTGCTCTTTTTTCTGCAGTATCAATCATAAAACCACATCTTTTGGCTATCCTTTAAGGAATCCACTATATTCTCCGTTCTGGATTCCCGTTCCTCAACGGTCTGTGCATTGTTGATATAGGAAACTATTCTTGCCTTTTGCTCGCTGGAAAGTGTCCCGAATTTAGTCCTTGCAGAAACGTCTCTGGACAGTCTGACGTCAAGCCCGTAGGGGATGTGGGTAATACTTCTGTAAATCATGCCCGCCCTCCTTGGTAATGTTGTATTTTTTGATTTAATTATCAGCTATATATTTGACAAAATCGATAAAAATATGTATAATAATATATGGAAAAAAACATCGAAGGGATACAGCATTATCATGCCTACATTGTACGTTGTTGCCACACCTATCGGCAACCTTTCCGATCTCAGCCCCAGGGCAAAGGAGATCCTTTCAACAGTAGAGCTTATTGCCGCCGAGGACACCTCCCATACGGTCAAGCTGCTCAATTATTTTGACATAAAAACTCATATGATCTCATACCACAAATTCAACGAGGCGGAGCGCACGCCATACATAATCGGCAAAATGCTGGAAGACGGTATTGACGTTGCAATAGTCACAGATGCAGGTGCTCCCTGTATATCCGATCCCGGCTATGACCTTATTGCCGCTGCCCGCCAAAGCAACATAAACGTAATAGGCGTACCCGGCCCCTGCGCCGCTGTTACCGCATTGAGCATTTCGGGCTTTCAGGTGGACAGATTTGCGTTCTACGGTTTTTTGGACAGGGACAATAACAGGCGTACCGCACAGCTGGAGGAGATCAAAAACAGCCCCATCGAAAACTACGTTATATACGAATCCCCATTCAGAATAATCGATACACTCAAAGACATCGCAGAGCATATCCCCTCAAGGGTCTGCATATGTAACGACATCACCAAGCTCCATGAGTACAGCTTTTCCGCCGACGTTAGCGACGCAATAGCAGCCATGGAAGCAAACGAGAAAACAGAAAAGGGCGAATACGTTATTATCGTCAACAAATACCCTCAACAAAAAGAGGACGAAGCTGACAGCGAGCAGCCTTCAACGGAGGCTCTGCTGGTTGACTACATGGTAAAGCACGATTGCACCGCCAAGGACGCCATCGCATTCTTAAAAAGCTCCACAAAGCTTTCCAAAAAGGAGCTTTACAACGCCTCTCTCAATCTGAAGACATTGTTTGGTGACGAAGGCGAGGATGACTGACGATGCTTTTTGACGATCTTTTAGCCATATCCTTTATAAGCGGAGTGGGCGATAAAACGTTAAAAAAGGTGTCGCAGTTTGACACCGCAAGGCAGATATTGGCGCTTACCGAGGACGAGCTTTACGACGTCTTTCATTACAAAAAGACAGCGGAAGAATTTGCCTGCCATTTTGACGATTACAGAGAGCTGGCAAAGCAAAAAAGAAAGGCTCTTGCCGACAGCGGCGCATACGTTTTGCATTGTGACAACAGCAAATACCCTCAAAGGCTTTTGACGCAGGAGGAGTATCCTACGTTTCTTTTCTGTAAGGGCAACCTTGAGCTTTTGAATTCAACTGCATCTGCCGCAATTTCGGGTCCCAGAAAAGCCTCTCCCCAAGGGCTTGACAATGCCGCAAGGACGGCAACCCAATTAAATCGGCACGGCATAACCGTAGTTTCGGGTCTTGCAGTAGGTATAGACACCGCCGCCCACACGGCTTGCCTCAACACGGGCAATACAATAGCAGTCTTGCCGTTTTTTGCGTCTGTTTATCCCCAACAGAATACAGAGCTTGCACAGGATATCATCAACCGCGGAGGTCTGGTGGTCTCCAGGAATTACGATCAGTTCAATATCAAATACCAGCTTCTCAGCAGGGATAAAGTCATAGTGGGAATGTCTGACGCCCTCTACGTGCCCGACGCATTCTCCACGGACAGCGGTACGGCATATACCGTCAACCTGGCGCTGGAGGCAGAAAAAACAGTTTACACATACAAGAATAACAAATACCAAAGATTATCAAAGTAATAACATAGGAGAATATTATGAGCAACTACATACCTACAAAAGAAGAAATTACAGCAGTAAAGGGCAAGGGCTTTTTGCTGGATAAGACCACGGGCAGACATTTTAACGCAAGAGTTCTCACAGTCAACGGCAAAATGACGTCTGAGCAGATGGAGTTTATTGCCGATGCCGCAAGAAAGTTCGGTAACGGCTCCGTGGCACTCACCACAAGACTCACCGTGGAAATACAGCATATTCCCTACGAAAACATCTCCCCTCTTATTGAGTATTTAGAGTCCAACGGCTACGACGTAGGCGGCACAGGTCCCAGAGTGCGCCCCATCGTATCCTGCAAGGGTACCACCTGCCATTTTGGATTGATAGATACCTATTCATTATCAGAAAAGATACATTACCGTTTCTACAAGGGCTACCATCAGGTCAAGCTTCCCCACAAATTCAAGATCGCCGTGGGCGGCTGTCCCAACAACTGCGTAAAGCCCAGTCTTAACGACGTCGGCATCATAGGCGCAAGAGTGCCCGTTATAAACGCAGAAAAATGCCGCGGATGCAAGATCTGTGCGGTAGAAAAGGCTTGCCCCGTTGGTGCGGCGCACATTGAGGACGGCAAGATATCCATCCCAAAGGATGAATGTAATTCCTGCGGCAGATGTAAGGGCAAATGTCCCTTTGGCGCAGTTGAAGAATACATTGACGGCTACAAGCTTTACATTGGCGGCAGATGGGGCAAAAAGTACGCCATCGGCAGACCGCTTACACACGTGTTTACTACGGAGGATGAAATTCTGGACGTAATAGAGGCTTGCATTCTTTTGTTTAAGGACAAAGGTATTGCAGGGGAAAGATTTTCCGACACAATAGAAAGATTGGGCTTTGAAAACGTTGAGGCAGAGCTTTGCGGCGGCGATCTGCTCCAAAGAAAAGCAGATATAATCAATAAGCCGTGACTATATTAAAAAGGGCGACTTGCGTGCTCCTTGCACTTGCGCTTGCCATGGTCTTCCCAGCAGGATGCTCTGACAGCAATAACAACACAGCTAATGCATTTTTCACTTTTGAGGATGACGTACAAAACACCGTTATCCTTAAAGAAAGCCCCCAAAGGGTGGCAGTGCTGTTTTCATCCCTTGCCCAGATGTGACAATTGGCAGGCGGCGAGGTATCCGTCACCGTGGGAGAAAGTGTGGAAAGAGGCTTTGCGGACGACAGTACCCCATTGGTGGACAGCGGCGCAGGAAAAGCCATAAACAACGAGCTTTTGGTCGCCTCCGCCCCCGATCTTGTTATCGGCTCGGCTGATATTGCGGCTCACTTGCAAACGGCAGAGCTTATGAGGGAGGTAGGTATCCCCGTAGCGCTTTTTCGCATTGATGATTTTGAGGATTATTCCCACGCCATGGAGATCCTCTGCAGCATAACGCAAAGGCAAGATCTTTACACAGCAAACGTCACCACACCCGCCACACAGATAGAAGCCATCAAAGGCTCCGTCCCAAGCGGAGAGCAAAAAAGAATACTGTTTATACGCTGCGGGTCGTCATACAACGCCACAAAAGCAAAGACTGCAAAGGATAATTTCGTATGCGCCATGCTGGATCGGTTGGGCACCTACAACATCGCAAATAATGCCCCCATTCTTTTGGATGGGCTCAGCATTGAAGAAATACTGGTGCAGGATCCTGAATATATTTTCTTTTCCACCATGGGTAACGAGGAAAAGGCAAAAGAATACATGAACGGACTTTTGCAGACCGAGGTCTGGCAGAGCCTTAACGCTGTAAAAAACGGTAACTACACATATTTGCCAAAGGAGCTTTTCCAATACAAGCCAAACCACCGTTGGGCAGAGGCCTACCAATACCTTTTTGATCAATTATATGAATAAATCAAGAATACCCCACAAAATACTCGGTACAGTATTGCTTTTGTTTATAGTCTGTGTGTTAAGCATCAGACTGGGCAGTACCCATATGACCACGGATGAATTTATTCGCGGACTGCTTATGGCAGATGATGCCTTGACATTTTCCACGATAATATACAAGCTCCGCCTGCCCAGAATGCTGGCAGGACTTTTGGCAGGTATTGGTCTGGCAACGTCCGGTACCATCCTGCAAAGCATCACGGGCAACAAAATGGCAAGCCCAAACATCGTTGGTGTAAACTCCGGCGCAGGTTTTGCCATAATACTGTCGTTGTCGTTAACGGGCATCAGCATAAGTCTTCTGCCTGTTGCGGCGTTTGTTGGGGCTTTTGCCGCCACCGCAGTGATAATACTCATTGCAAGCAGGCTTGGCGCAACCAAAACAAACGTAATTCTGACAGGTATCGCATTCAGCTCGATACTTTCCGCAGGAATATCCCTGCTGTCCCTGTTGGATACGGACGTTCTGGCAAATTACAATGCGTTTTCCATAGGCTCAATTGCAGTTTCCTCGAGCGATCAGCTTTTGCTCCCCGCAATTATGATCGCATTTGCATTTGCAACGGCAATGTTCTTTGCTCAAAAAATAAACGTGCTCTCCCTGGGTGACAGTATCGCAGGGTCGTTGGGCATAAATGTCAGAGCAACCAGAATAATTGCCATGCTCCTTGCAAGCATACTGGCAGGCAGCGCCGTCAGCTTTGCAGGGCTCTTGGGCTTTGTTGGGTTGATGTCTCCCCATATCGCCCGCACCATGGTAGGCAGTAACGCAAAGCATCTTTTGCCCTGTTCCGCCCTTTGCGGCAGTATCATCGTATTGCTGGCTGACCTTTTGGGCAGAGTCATATTTGCACCTTCGGAGCTGCCCGTAGGCATTCTGATGGCTTTGATAGGTGCTCCGTTCTTTTTGATATTGCTGATAAAAAGGGGGCACAATAATGATTGAGATAAATGACCTTTGTGTAATGGCAGGCAAAAAAGAAATTCTGAACAACATCACCCTTTCCGTGCCTCGGGGAAAATTTACCGCAATTTTGGGCAAACACGGCTCCGGCAAATCCACGCTGATATCCTGTATTGCATCAAGCATAAGGTACAGCGGCTCAATAAAGCTGGACGGAAGGCTCATATCAAAGATCCCCCCTCGCACCCGTGCAAGGCTCATCAGCGTGCTTCCGCAACACCTGACCTCCACCGATCTTACGGTAAGGGAGCTTGTATCACTCGGCAGAAGTGCATATACGGGTATCACCGCAAGGCTTTCAAGTAATGACGAGGAGATGATCACCCGAGCATTGGCGGTAACAGATATGACCGACCTTGCAGATATTGCCGTGGCAAAGCTTTCCGGCGGCGAAAGGCAATCCGCATTTATCGCAATGACAATCGCACAGGATGCCAATGTGATGATATTTGATGAGCCCACAACGTACATGGATGCAAAAAGGGCTTTTGCGGTATCCGATCTGCTTCTATCATTCGTTAAATCGGATAACAAGACCGTCGTTGCTGTCATGCACGACATAAACAGAGCATTGACAATGGCTGATAACGTAGTTGTTCTGGAGGGTGGAAAAGTGATATTCAGCGGTTCTCCGGGGCAATGTAAGGATCTTGGCATTCCCACGGAGCATTTTGGGCTTACACGAATCGAAGATATCCAAGGCAGGGAGTTTTTTATCCACCCGTAACCCATTCTGACAAATGTAAGAGAAATCCCTTGACATTCTCCCCCATTTGTTGTATACTAACGTTGTATAAAAGCACCATACGCGGCAACGCGTAAGAATATATTATTATTTCAAAGGAGAAACAAAATTATGGCATGTAGAAAAAAGATCACAAAAGAGATCGTTATTGATGGTATGAAGTGTATGCATTGTGCAGCAGCAGTTGAGGAAGCACTCAAAAAGGTAAAGGACGTAAAGTCCGTTGAGATCAACCTGGAAGAAAAGAAGGCAACTCTGCTGGTATTTGAGGGCATCGACGAGGCAAAGCTTTCAAAGGCAGTTGCTGACGCAGGCTTTACGATAGTTGAGATCAAGTAATATGAACAGAACTATCTGTGTATATTCATCATCAAGCCAAAAGCTTGACCCATTGTACTATTCGCTTGCTGAGGAGCTCGGCAGGCGAATTGCCATAGGTGGCGACACTCTGGTATTCGGCGCAGGTATGGTAGGTACCATGGGCGCCACCGCAAGAGGCGTCAAGAGCATGGGCGGCAGAATAATCGGCATAATCCCCGAGGCCCTCAACAAAAAGGGCATAGTTTACGAGGAGTGCGACGAGCTTATCGTTACGCCCGAAATGCGCTCTCGCAAAAAGCTCCTTGACGAAAGGTCCGACGTCCTTATTGCTCTGCCCGGTGGCTTTGGCACGCTGGAGGAGCTTTTGGAGGTAATAACGTCAAAGCAGCTGGGTTATCACACCAAGCCCATCGTCATTTTTGACCCTAACGGCTTTTATACCGATCTGTTAAAGCAGTTTGAGGTATTCTTTGAGCAGAATTTTGCCAACAGGTCATTTGCAACGCTTTATCACGTTGCAACCACAATTGACGGCATTTTTGAATATATAGACAATTACACACCCCACAAGGTTAAAGACAAATGGCAATAAGCATCAACGACAGACTTACAAAGGCAATATCATTTATTGACAACTGCGGCACCCTTGCAGACATCGGGTCGGACCATGGGTACAGCAGTATATACGCAATTCAAAAAGGCATTGCAAAAAAAGTCATCGCAACGGATATATCAAAGCCTTCCCTGGCAAAAACAGAAAAGCTGGTAAATGAATACGACCTTTCTCAATGCATAGAATGCAGGGCGGGTGACGGCATGAAGGTGCTTGCCACGGGCGAAGTGGACGCCGCCCTGATAGCAGGCATGGGCGCCGAGCTTATAGCGCAGATAATAAGAGACTCCCACCAAATTGCCTCTGCTATCCCCCAGCTGATACTCCAGCCCATGAATTCCGCCCAGCCTCTACGCAGGGCATTGTCGGAAATGGGGTATGGCATTACCCACGAAGGCATCGTTGTTGACAACGACAAATTCTACCAGATAATAAAATGCTCCTACGGCAACCCAAAGCCCCTTTCCGACGACGAGGCAGAACTTGGCACATTTGTTTATAATGAAAGAATACCCCTTTGTAAGGAGTACGTAGAGCATATCATCCGCAAGCAAGAAAAGATAATGGAGTATGTCGGCAATAACGACGCGGATAAGCTCCGCGAAACCGCAGGCAAAATTGAAAGATACAGGAGAGTATTGGAATGGATAAATGCACAGTAAAGGATATCTGCAATATCATGAACTCGATAGCCCCCGAGGAATACGCCGAGGGCTTTGACAACGTCGGGCTTTTGGTAGGTGATAAAAATGCGGAGGTAACGGGCATTTTGCTGGCGCTTGATGCTACTGCCGAATCCGTTGATCTGGCAGTTCAAAACGGATGCAACATGATCGTCACCCATCACCCGTTGATATTTTCGCCCTTAAAGTCCGTCACTACCGACGACGCAGTAGGCTCTGTGGTTTATAAGCTGATACAAAACGGCATTGCACTCTATTCCGCCCACACCAATTTTGACAAGATACCGGGAGGCACGGACGATATGCTGGCAGAAGCGGTGGGCATCATCTCCCCTGCAAGATTAGAAGAAGACGAGTTGGGCTTCGGCAGGCTGGGCAATATCCCTCCCACAACAGCAAGGGAGCTTAAGGACAACCTTTCCCAAAGGCTGGGTGCAAGCGTCATCACCACCGCAGACGATAACAAGCCGATATCCACCGTTGCAACGGTAGCAGGCTCCGGTGGTGACTTTGTTGAGCTTGCAATCAAAAATAACGTGGATCTTTTTATCACGGGAGAGATGAATTACCATACAGCCCTTGATGCAAAGCGACTTGGGCTTGACGTTATGCTGTGCTCCCACCACGCATCCGAACAAATTTCACTAAAATCTTTAAAAACCTCTTTACAAAATCGATTAAATAGTGTACAATATACTGTGAAGGTAATATCCTCCCCCATCAGTCGTTTTTGGTCGTAATATGGGGTACTTTTTGAAAATAACATTATAGAAAAGGAATACAAGATATATTATGAATCCACAGTTAGACCTGTTACTTAAGATCCAGAATTATGAGATCAAGATCAACAGCATCGAGCACGACAAGAGAGCGCTCCCCATCAGAAAAACTCTTTCCAAGATCGTTGCTGACGTTAACTCCCTGCAGGAGGCGTACGCAAGAGCAGAAAGCGTTGTTTTGAAGATAGAACAGACCTGCGAGGCACTTAAAAAGAACTGCGAGATCAACACAAAGAGACTTGCGGCTGACGAAAAAAAACTTGAGGAAATCGGGAACACCGCTACTCCCGAGGAGATCGACAGCCTTATTGCAGATATCGTATCTTTCCCCCAGATCGAGGAAAAAATGGCTCACGAGCTTGTAACTATGAAGCAGCAGCTGGAAAAGGCGTCTCAGATGGCGCTGGAGATCGGCAAGAGCATCAACCAGAGCAAGCAGGAGTACGATAAGATCAAGCCCGAGTACGACAGACAGACTGCTGACAGCGACGCAAAGATTGCAGAGCTTAAGGCTGCCATCGCAGAGCTTGAGCCCCAGGTGGATAAGGACCTGCTGGCACGTTATAGGGCAGCAAAGGCAAAGATCAACAGATCTCCCCTGTACGAGCTTAAGACAAATTCCTGCAGAGCATGTAATACTCCCATCTCCGCAAACGTTAAGAATAAGGTTGCATCAGACATATTCGTTGAGTGCGAAAAATGCGGAGCACTGCTTTACATCCCCCATTGATCCGATAAGCTTTGAGCAGATCAGGCGGTCGCAGGTACGGCAACGTACATGAGGAAAGTCCGAGCTTCACAGGGCAGGGTGCCGGCGAAATACCGGTGGAGGCGACTCTAAGGAAAGTGCAACAGAGATAGACTGCCGAGCGATCGGCGATGATGGAAAGGCGAGGTAAGAGCTCACCGCGACCTGCGGTAACGCAGGCGGCTATGTAAACCCCATCCGAAGCAAGGTATATAGGACATTGTGTGGCTGCCCGCTGCGTCCTGAACACCGCTTGAGCGTAACGGAGACGTTACGCCTAGATAGATGACCGTCCAACGACAGAACTCGGCTTACTGATCTGACTCAATAATATTTTGCGGCACCTTTTGGTGCCGTTTTTTTGAATTTTTGGTGAATTTTGTGTGAAAAAGGGGTTGACATTCTAATACGTTTGTGCTATAATGAAATTGATGAAGGAAATTCATCGTAAAAAAGATAGGAGATAACTAATATGAAAAA
>JAGBHJ010000253.1 GCA_017935525.1 Clostridia bacterium
ACAAATCTCTCACCGTATGTTTCCTCATGCTCAAGCTCAAAATACTCGGGGAGGTTGTGGCAGATGGGGTGCTGGGGCTCCATTACCCATACGCGCTCCTTGTCGTTGCTCTCACGCCATCTCAGATCGCCTGTATCTGTACCGCAGAGCTTTGAGAATATCTTGGATGCGTGTGCAGAGTGGAGGAATATAACGCCCATACCGCGCTTTACAACGTGGTCGTAGATCCTCCGTACGTACTTGTCCTCAATGCTGCCGTGACCCATGTGTGCCCAATAGATAAGCACGTCTGTGTCTGCAAGGTCTTCTTCCTTAAAGCCCTGCTCCTCGTCGAACATTGTAAATGCTCTTACCGTGCCGATCTCCTCGTCCTCCTTAAGGAAGCCTGCGATGCAGCCGTGGATACCCTCGGGGTAAACCTTACGAACTGCTTCGCTTTCTCTCTCGTGGAGTCCTTCGTTCCATACTGTTACGTTGATTATCTTCATATCAGTAATCTCCTCTTTTATTAAAAAAGTGAATTATATCTAAAACTCATCAGATCTGTGATTTGATGAATTCAATAGCTGTTGTTACTCTGTTGATAGTCTCGTCCTTGCCGAGAATATATGCTATTTCCGTTGCGCCGCCGGGGGTGGACATTTTGCCGGAAAGTGCCGTTCTCAACGGCCACAGAACAACGCCGTTCTTAACGCCCAGCTGTGCTACGTGGCCCATAAGTGTCTGGTGGATGATATCCTCCTGCCAGTCTGTGATGCTCTCAAGCACGGGTATAAGACCTGTCAGCGTCTCCAACGAGCCTTCAACCGTGGTCTTCATCTTCTTATGAACGTACATGGAAACGTCGTATTCCAGCGTGTTCTCAAGGAAGTCGATGTAGTCCGGTATTTCGCTGAGCACCTCAACACGGCTCTGAAGCAGGGAAGACACTCTTACAAGATCAACCTTTCTTGTCAAAGCCTTCTCATAATAGGGCAGCGCTGCTGCGTGGAAATCCTCGGGCTTCATCATCTTGATGTATTCGCTGTTCATCCAACGGAACTTTGTGATGTCAAACACAGCGGGGGAATTGTTGATGCCCTTGATGGAGAATACCTCCTCAAGCTCCTTAAGGGAGAAAATCTCTCTTTCGCCGCCGGGGCTCCAGCCCAAAAGTGCAACGTAGTTAATAATAGCCTCTGTAAGGTAGCCCTTGGAATAGAAATCCTCAAAGGATGCGTCACCGTCACGCTTGGAAAGCTTCTTGCCGCCCTCCTTTGTGATGTGGGGCAGGTGAATATAGCAAGGAGCCTCCCAACCGAATGCCTCGTAAAGCAGGTTGTACTTTGGTGTTGAAGTGATGTACTCGTTACCTCTTACAACGTGTGTAACGCCCATCAGATGGTCGTCAATAACGTTTGCAAAGTTATATGTGGGCAGACCGTCCGACTTCAGGAGTATCTGCTCCTCAAGAGTGTTGTTGTTGATGGAGATATGACCGTAAACTGCATCCTCGTACTCGGAAACACCCTCTCTGGGCATGATCTGTCTTATAACGTAGGGCTCGCCGGCGTCAAGCTTTGCCTGGATCTCCTCGGGTGTAAGCTTTTTGCAGCAGCCGTCGTACTCATAGGGAAGACCCTTGCCCTCAAGCTCTGCTCTTAAGTTGTCCAGTCTTTCCTTGCTGCAGAAGCAGTAGTAAGCATGTCCGAGCTCAACCAGCTTCTTTGCGTATTTAACGTAAAGATCCTTTCTCTGGCTCTGAATGTAGGGGCCGTTTCCCAGATCCTTATCGGGACCCTCGTCGTACTCAAGACCGCAGATCTTTAACGTGCGGTAAATAACGTCCATTGCGCCCTCGACATAGCGGTTCTGGTCAGTATCCTCAATTCTCAGCATAAAGGAGCCGCCTTGGCTCTTGGCAATAAGGTAAGAATAAAGCGCTGTACGCAAATTACCGATATGCATATAGCCCGTAGGGCTGGGAGCAAAACGTGATTTGATATTGTTCATAATATTACCCTTTCTTTGGAATTATCGTCTTAATCTTATATCCGCACCCGAAAGCTGGATGGCATTTGTGGTGCGAGTGTTAAACAGTCTGGACATTATTCTGTCAGAATACTTGTCCTCAAGCTGTTTTACGTTCAAATTTGTGGAGATAACGGTAGCCTTTGCAAGCTCGGCTCTCCTGTCAAGAATATAATAGAGCGTATTGTGTGTGAAGTTTTCCTTCATAAGCTCCGTTCCAAGGTCGTCTATCATAAGGACCTCGGTTTCGCATATTCTTTCCAGCTCGGCGTCAAAATCCGTGCTGTCGTCTATGTATTTTGAGAAAAGCTCGTTTATCATCTTATACGCGCTGAGTCTTATAACGGGGATGCCTCTGTCACTGAGCGCCTTTGCGATGCAATTCAGCAAAAAACTTTTGCCGGTACCCGTCTTGCCGCTGATGAGGATATTCTTTTTTGCAACCTCAGGATAAGTATTGCAATAATCCTCCATTGCGGACTTAAGATGTGCCATCTGCTCTCTTTGAGGCGTGCCGTTTGGTGCCTTTTCGGGGAAAACGTTAAGGTCAAAGCTCTCAAAATTTTCTCTGCGAAGAATGGACATATCCGCCGTGCCGAACTTTATCTGGGCGTAATGATCGGAAAAGCAGCTGCACCTTGTGCCGTTGGGCAGCTTGCCCGTGTCGTTACATTCGGGGCAGAGGTACTGCGGTACAAACGCAGACATATCCACGTTGTTGTCCGTTATATACTGCTGTCGGAGCGCCTTAAGCTCGTCTATCCTTGTCTTGAGCTCATCGATCTGGGACTGGGGCTGGCGCTTTAACGTCAGCTTTATAAGCTCGCCCGACAGGGACGATATCTCGTCCGTGATGCTTTTGAGCTGTGGATGGTCGTGATAGAGTATTGCTATTTTTCTGTCGGAGGCTTCCTTTGCCTGCTTTTGCAGATCTCGATATTTGTTCTGGATCAGCATATAAACGTCTTCGGGCATAATGTCCTCCTTTATTACTTCTTGTTGTAGTCAGAAAAATTGTCAAACATATTCTCATATTCCTGCTGGGAATATGTATGTGAGTCGATATTTGTAAAAGAGTAGCTCTTACCCTTTTTTGCAGGCTGTGCTCCCGTATCGGCAGGTACCGATGCCATACGCTCCTGCGCCTGCTCCAGAGTTTTGATGCCCTCGCTGTGCCACGTAAGCATTATCTTGTTTATGTAGAGCCAGGGCTTGTTTGCGGTGAGGGCAAGGGCTGCAGCGGAAAGCACCACCTCAATGGGCATTTCCAGCTCGTCAAGCCATCTGTGCATAAAGTCACGGTCGGTATCCGTGATCTCGGGAGAGTCATGTATAACGCTCTTTAACGCCTTTATATCCTCGTCGTGAGTCTTTTTCTTGTTGACAAACATCAGCATTTGCTCGCCGTTTTTGATGCCTCGCATAAAATAGGATTCCAGCAATGAGTCCAGAGCCTCAAATGGGTTTCTGGAATTCTGAACAAGGCTTGCCGCAATGGTGATGTCTTCCTCCGTGTAGTGGTAATCGTTTTCCCACTTTGTATAAAGTTGAACGGAAGCCACGGAGGGCGCACCCTGCATACCCATGTAATACATAAGCTTGCGGACCTTTGTGCGGTAATTTTCTGACTTTGCCTTGGTCTTTGTTATCTCCTCGGGAGAGGATATCTTCTTTTCGTGGAGGCTTGTCAGTATAGAATCCAGATATTTGATCGTGGGTGAGTTTGCGCTGATGGTGGCGTTACACGCCTCCTTGATTGCGTCAAACGTAAATTTGTATTCGTCCGTCCACTTTTTGTAGCAATTCAGCTCGGGGATGGTGGGTGCTCTGTTCATACCAAGGTAGCGCAGTATGGTGCAGAGCTCCTTGTAAGTGGAATCTCTCTTTTCAAGATAGGTTTTGAGGGCTTCCACGGTGTTGATATTGTCATTCTTCCATGCTTCAATTATCTTTTCCACGTATTTGTAGGGAATATCGGTGCTTTTTGCCATTTTAACGGCGTATTTTACCGCTTCTACCACATATTCCTCACTTACCTCGAATATATTTATCATATCCTGGTACAAAAGATAATCCTGTGTATCCAGTATTCTGGGGGCAAACGCCTCGGAAAGGGCATTATTAAAGTCTGCGTACTTGTAGAGGTTAAGATTGTCCGCAAGGTCACACCTCATGAGCATTTCCTTGGCGCTGTGGAGCTGGATATCCAGCTTTTCCTCAAAGCATTCAACGGACATTACACCCAGGCGCATCCAATATCTTAATGCGCGCTGAACGTCCTCCGTATTCAGCTTTAGTGCGGAGGCAATGGAGTCGTATGTCAACTCGCTTTCACCGTAGGGGTAATAGCACAAATTCAGACAGTAGATATACACCTTGACGTAGTCACCGGGGGTCTTTACCATATACTGCTGAATAAATAGATTTTCCAGGGGGGTTACGTCGTACAAATGATACTGACTGTCAAATTTGATCAAAATAATTACCTCGTTCTATCGTATCTTATTATAGTATAACACATTTGCGGGATTTTGTAAACAAAAATCGTTTACCGTAATTACATCATTGCCTCAATGTCGTCCATTGGCGGCTCTGTGGCAAAGGCTCTTATCACCTCAACAAGATAATCCCTGTTGTATGAATTCTGTGAAGAATATGGGATGATAAGCATCTCGTCGGGAAGCTCAAGCTCCCGTCTGATGTCCTCAACGTAGTTTTTCAGCTTTGTTTTTGCGATCTTGTCCGCCTTTGTGGCAACGACCACTACCTCAAAGTCATAATCTGCCAAATAATCCCTCATCATTCTGTCTTCGGTCGTGGGCTTGTGGCGAATATCCACCAGCATAAGAGCTTTTTTGGATGTGCCTGACTTAAAGTAGCTGTCCATGAGCGCCTGCCATTGGGCCTGCTCGGACTTGGGTGCCTTTGCAAAGCCGTAGCCGGGCAGATCGACGATATAATACTCGTTATCAGCCAAAAAATAGTTGATCAGCCTTGTTTTGCCGGGAGTGGAGCTTGTTCTTGCCAGCTTGCCGTTGTTTCCGATGGCGTTAATAAGGGAAGACTTGCCAACGTTGGATTTTCCCGTAATAACGATCTGTACCTTGCCGTCGTCGATAAACTGTGCGGGCTTTGCGGCGCTGGTTTCAAAGCGCATCTGTATTATTTCCATGGTTTATTCCTGTTCAAAATGTATTTGCTCTGCCAAAGCAATTGGGAGAACCTCTTTCATGTGCTTTACGTGGTGGATGGCGAGGCCCTCTGTGACGGACTCCGGCATATCTGCCACGTCCTTTTTGTTCTCAAAGGGGGTAATGACCGTTTTTATACCCATGCGCTTTGCGGCAAGAAGCTTTTCCTTAAGTCCGCCGATGGGCAATACGCGTCCCAAAAGCGTGATCTCGCCCGTCATAGCAACAGTGCTCTTTACGGGTACGTTTGTTATCTTTGAGATGACTGCTGTAGTGATGGTGATACCTGCTGAGGGGCCGTCCTTGGGGATCGCGCCCTCGGGCACGTGAATGTGTATGTCGTGCTTCTTAAAGTATTCATCCTCGATATTGAGTGAACGGGCGATGGATCTTACGTAGGTAATACCTGCCGTTGCGGATTCCTTCATAACGTCACCCAGATGACCGGTCAGCACTAATGCGCCGTTACCGGGCACGATGGCAACCTCAATGGAAAGAGTTTCTCCGCCGACGGAGGTCCATGCAAGACCCGTTGCAACGCCTACGATATCTTCCTTGACAACGTCGTCATAGAGATACTTTGGTGCGCCGAGATAATTGGGCAGATTGTCAACCGTAAACTTGACCTTTGTCTTTTCGCTATCCTTGGAAAGCTCCACAACTGCCTTTCTGCACAGCGCGGCTATCTCTCGCTCCAGCTTTCTGACGCCTGCCTCCCTTGTGTA
>JAGBHJ010000254.1 GCA_017935525.1 Clostridia bacterium
CCCCAGATAAGGCAACCCATAGCGCCATTACCCAGGGGCACAGCCTCGTCCCACACGGTAATGGTCTTATCAAATTTCATCTTGTTGTATTTCATATCTTTCCTCCGTAGTCAAAAAAGGAATATTCTTACGTATATTATACGATAAAGCAGTTGATTTGTCAAACGAAATATCAAAAAAATTCACAGTAAAACAAAAAGGGCAGAGACTCTCAGACGAGCCTCTGCCCTGACCACTATCACTATTATTCAGTCACTCCAAACTTTGCATCGTAATACTGCTTGATATTTGATGCAACGGACGGCTGCAAGGGATACTCAACACCATTTACGATCACCACGCCGTCTTTTGTATAATCGTAAGTTGTTCCGTCAACAGTAAACACCTTTGGCGCATCAGGATCCGCAAATTGGAAATCAGAGCCGTCAAACGTATCGACCTTTTTAATCTCCTCTCTCCAGTTAAACGGAGTAAGCAGACTGTCGATACCAATTTTGTTGTAGATCTCAAAATTCTGCGGCTCCACGTATGAATCATGCCATGCGCCACCCGCAATACGCGCTTCCAATGTGTTTTGGCTATTCACGTTCAATATATAATTCTGTTCCTCAAAATAAACAAGACCGTATCCGCCAATTCCAACGGCACACATCTCTCTGTTACGCGGACCGTCCACGTATGTACTGTTGATGCAGCTTTCCACTTTATCATCCGCCAAATACACATAGAATCGACCTGCTTTGTAGCCCTTAAGTGCCAACATCTGCTCCAACATCACCTCGTCAGAGATAATATCCGCTTCATCCAAGCCCCACGCTTCCATCAGTCGGCTATAATCAGCCCCATACCTTGACTTATAATCCATCGAAAGATCAAAGCAATACAAAGAGCTACCATCCTGCCTCGTAATAACAAAGTCCTCTACATCATTACACAAAAACACAGGTACCCCGTCAACCTCTTTCTCACCGTAAAATCTCATAGTAACCTTTTTTGTGTAATCCACGGGAATTTCCGGTGTCACCGTAGGCGTCGGTACAACAATGTCATCCGGTTCCTCACCCTCTCCCGGCAGATCATCCACAATAGGAGGTTCATTTCCGCCAATGGGATCATTGCTTGCCATAACCTCGTTCTGACGCAGAACCACTGACAGCATAAGCACCATAGCTACTGCAAAAAACAATGCCTTTTCGAAATACTTCTTTACCATTTTCTTTCTCCTTTGTTGTTTATTAAAAAAAAGCACACAGTTCCCCTTACAACGGGTACTTCTGTGTGCCTGATCTTCAAACCACTAAAGTAGCACCGTTATTCGCGGTACTATTAACCTTTTACACTTATATAATATCATACTTACACTCATTTGTCAAGTGCAGATTTGTAAATTATTTGTTCATCTACCCACAACGGCGCCCCCATAGGAGCGCCGTTGGTCCGTCGTTTATTCGTCCTCAATCCAGCTCCGCTATCTCGTGGTACAGATCTGCGTATCTGCCTCCCATGGCTATCAGCTGGTCGTGGTCCCCTCTTTCCACTATTCTGCCCTTTTCCAGCACCATAATGGCGTTGGACTTTCTTACCGTGGAAAGTCTGTGGGCAATTACAAATGTGGTCCTGTTTTCCATCAGGGCATCCATGCCCTCCTCGATGTGCTTTTCAGTTCTGGTATCAACAGAGCTTGTAGCCTCATCCAGTATCAGTATGGGCGCATGGCTTATGGCGGCCCTGGCAATGGAAATAAGCTGTCTTTGTCCCTGGGAAAGGTTTGCACCGTCCCCCTCCAGCATGGTGTCGTAGCCGTTTTCCAGCTGCTCAATAAACGAGTGTGCGGAAGCCGCCTTTGCCGCCGCCTCAACCTCCTCGTCGGTAGCGTCCAGCCTGCCGTAACGGATATTTTCCCTCACCGTGCCCGTAAAAAGGTGGGTGTCCTGCAATACCATGGCGATATTGCTCCTCAAAAATGCTCTGTTTATCTTTTCTATCGGAACGCCGTCAATGGTGATACTGCCCTGCTTGATGTCGTAAAATCTTGACAGCAGATTTGTCACCGTGGTCTTGCCCGCACCCGTAGAGCCTACAAACGCGATCTTCTGACCCGGCTTTGCGTAAAGGGATATGTCGTGGAGCACAGTCACCTCGGGTGTGTATCCAAAGCTTACGTTGTCCAGCACCACGTGACCCTTTATCTCCTCCAACGCCACTGTATCCTCATCAACAGGCTCGGGGTCTGCATCCAGCACGTCAAACACTCTCTCCGCACCTGCAAGGGCAGAGAATATGGTGTTCATCTGCATTGAGATCTCGTTTATTGGTCTGTTGAATGACCTTGTGTAGTTAAGAGAAATGGAAAGTCCACCAACGTCAAACCCTTGGGTAACCATCAGAATTCCGCCCACACAAGCCGTGATCGCATATGACACGTTGCTCAGCTGATGTGTAACAGGGCCCATGATGCCCGCCTTAAACTGTGCGGATATCTGCGCCTCACAAAGCTTGTCGTTAAGATATTCAAACTCCTCCTGAGCTGTCTGCTCGTGGTTAAACACCTTGACGACCTTCTGCCCCGATATGGTTTCTTCAGAAAAGCCGTTCAGCATACCCAGACTTTTCTGTTGCACCTTAAAGGCTCCCCTGCTCTGCTTGATTATCGCCTTGCTGACGTACGTGAGCAAAGGGGTCATAATAAGCGTTATTCCGCCCAGCAAAAGGCTTGTGTAGAGCATCAGCACCAAAGTACCCACAAGGGATATCACGCCCGTTATCAGCTGGATAAGGGTGTGATTGAGCATTTCGCCCACCGCATCCACGTCGTTTGTAAAGCGGCTCATAACGTCGCCCGTGGGATGGGTATCAAAATATCTTATGGGCAACGTCTGAAGCTTTTTATAAAGCTCTCCCCTCAGCTTTTTCAGCGATCTTTGGGACACCGCCAGCATTATCCTCTGCTGAAGCCACTGGGTCAGCACGGATACGCCGTAAACCGCCGCCATAACGGCAATTCCCCATGCAAGACCCACCAGTCTGTCCGTAATGTCGGGGTTAGCCTCGTCATGGTACAAGAAATTGTTCATTATCGGCCTCAGCATGTATGACGCCGCCAACGTGCTCACCGTGTTAATAATGGCGCACACCAATGCTATTATTATCAGCTTCTTTTCCGACGCAAGGTATCTCAACAGTCTGAAGAAGGACTTTGCAGTATTTTTGGGCTTGCCCTGTGCCATCATGCTGCCTCTGCCGCCGGGACCACCGGGACCTCTGCCCATGTTCATTTCTTTTTTGCCGCCTTGGGCTTGCTTTACGTTGCCGTATTTTGCCTCAAGTCTGCTTTGCTTTATTGCATCCATACCGTCACTCCCCCTTATCCTTCTGTGAGTAGTATATTTCTCTGTACTCCTCACAGCTCTGCATAAGCTCGTGATGCTTGCCCGCGCCAACTATGGCACCCTTATCCATTACGATTATCTTGTCCGCATCCATAACGGAGTTTATTCTCTGGGATATTATAAGCTTTGTAACGTTGGGCAGCTCCTCACGAAACGCCTTTCTGATGGAAGCCTCCGTGGCAGTATCCACCGCACTGGTGGAGTCGTCAAGGATCACAATTTTCGGCTTTTTGAGCAATGCCCTTGCAATACAGAGCCTCTGCTTTTGTCCGCCTGAAAGGTTAACACCGCCCTGGCCAAGCTCCGTTTGGTAACCGTCGGGGAAGCCCCTCACAAAGCCGTCCGCCTGCGCCACAGATGCCGCATAGGATATCTCCTCATCCGTTGCATCCTCATTGCCCCAGCGGAGGTTTTCCGCAATAGTGCCCGAAAACAGAGTATTCTTCTGCAACACCACGGAAACGCTTTCCCTCAGATTATACAGCGACAGCTCCTTTACGTTGACGCCGTCCACGAGCACCTCGCCCTCGTCCGCATCGTAAAGGCGCGGTATCATGGATACAAAGGTAGTCTTGCCGCTACCCGTGGAGCCGATGATCCCCACCAGCTCACCGGGGGCAATATGCACGTTTATCTTATCCAGCACGGGGCGTGCAGAATTCTTAAAGTATCTGAACGTAACGTTCTTAAACTCTATCTCGCCTCTTTCGATGACCGTGTCAAGGCTTGTGCCGTTGTCATCCGTCAGCTTAACGTCCGCCTCAAGCACCTGACTTATACGTCTGTTGGATGCGGCAGCTCTTGCCCCCTGCAAAATGATGTTTGCAAGGAAGTTCAGCGCCATAAGTATCTGCTGCAAAAACGTGATAAACGCAGTCAGGTCGCCTATCAGCATATCGCCAACCATTATGGGTCTGCCTGCAAACCACACCACCGCAAGAGTTGTGATGTTTACCGCCAATGCGGAAACAGGCTGCATAAGCAGCATTACCTTTAATGCGGACGTGCTTTTCTGCAGGAGATTATCGTTTATCTCCTCAAAGCGCTTTATCTCGTGCTCCTCCCGCACAAAGGACTTTATTACTCGCTCGTTTGTTATGGTTTCCCCCACGTTGCCGTTGAGCCCATCCAACGCCTCCTGCATCCTTGTGTATCTGGGTGACGCCGTCTTTATAATAAAGAAGATAGCCAAGCCCAGCACAGGCACCACCAGCAGGATCACCCAAGCCAGCTTTGGATTTAACGTAAACGACATTGCCAGCGCACCTATCAGCATAATGGGGCTTCTGAACATACCCCTCAGCAACGTCTGTGTAAAATTCTGTATCTGGGTAATGTCGTTGGTTATTCTGGTGATAAGGGATCCCGTGGTAAATTCATCGATATTCTCAAACGAGAATTTCTGTATCTTTGCAAAAACGTCCTTTCTGACCCCTGCCGCCAGCCTTGCAGAGCCTCTTATGGCAAAGTTGGCGCCCAAAACGCCCGTTGCCATCATCAGCACCGCAATGATCAGCATCAATATGCCGTTCTTTACTATGTAATCGATATCGTTGTTTGCCGCACCCTCGTTTATGATATTTGCGTTGATCACGGGGACAATAAATTCGCCGCACGCCTCAAGTATCATAAACAGCGGACCCAGCAAAAAGCTATACCAATACTTCTTTACGTACTTTCCGTACTTTTTCATACCTTTCCTCCATTTTCGGTATCAAATTATTGTTCTTCATCCTTATTCTGCGCATACAAGCAGTACCCCCTCACGCAGCAGCCGTCGCAGACGGGGCTTCTTGAATGGCAGACTCTCCTGCCATGGTATATCAGCCAGTGATGCGCCTTGCCCCACTTCTCCTCGGGAATAAAGGCAGTCACCTGCTTTTCTACGTCGTCGGGAGTTTTTCCGTTGGCAAAGCCTATTCTGTTGGCAACTCGGAACACGTGTGTATCCACCGCAAAGGCAGGCTTGCCAAAGCCCACGCTCAAAACCACGTTTGCAGTCTTTCTGCCAACGCCCGGCAGACTCATAAGCTCCTCCCGAGTCTCCGGCACTCTGCCGCCAAACCTTTCCAATATGGCAACGGATGCTCCCTTTATGTTTTTCGCCTTATTCTTATACAGTCCGCAGCTCTTGATATACTCCTCCAGCAGCTCAATATCCATGTGTGCTATGGCTTCGGGTGTGTTATATTTTTCAAAGAGCTTTTCCGTCACCTTGTTTACCCTTACGTCCGTGCACTGTGCGGAGAGTATAACGCTTATTATCAGCTCAAACTCGTTATTAAAAACCAATGCGGGCTTTGCATCCTTGTATTCGTTCTCAAGGCATTCCCACGCGCGGTCAATATTCTCTTTTATCATTTTATCTCCGTAATGTATCAATACCCCGATCCTGTCATATAATATATCCAATAACAAAAAAGGAGCAAATTATGTCAAAAATCAACGTTAAACGTCTTGCCGTCAGCATAGCCATTCCCCTTGCTGTCGGCATAATCGCATCCTTTATCACAAAGGATCAAATGGAAGCCTTCTCCCAGCTAAAGCAGCCGCCCCTCTCACCACCGGGATGGCTTTTTCCCATAGTGTGGACTGTGCTGTACGTGCTGATGGGTATTTCTTCCTACATCGTATATCAAAAGCAGAACACACTGCTTTCCGACTGCCAGCGACTGTATATCCTTCAACTTGCCGCCAATTTTATATGGACGATACTGTTCTTTAACCTTAAGCAATATCTGTTCTCATTTATCTGGCTGATCCTGCTGATATTCCTCGTGGCAAGAATGGCAATATGCTTTGTCACCGTGGACAGAAAAGCAGCCGCCCTCCAGATCCCATACGTTTTGTGGATATGCTTTGCGGCATACTTGAATATCGCTATATACTATCTGAATTAAAGCCCCACCAAACAAAGAGTAAGAGGGTTGCGCAAGATCACACGACCTCCGCAACCCCTTTATGTACTTATCAGTTTTCAGCCTCGGGCTGTTGTTCTTCCGTGTTATTCTCTACCTCTGCAGGCTCATCAACAATGGGTACCTCATCCTTCTTTACAGGCTCGTCGTCCTTCTTTGCAGGCTCATCAGGCTTCTTGGGAGCTTCCTTTTCCAGCAATACAAAGAAATCCTGACCGGGCTGGCAGATCATCGTATTGGGAACGATATGGTAACCCAGCTTGGCGTACATATTCAGCTTTGTTTCCAGCTCGTGAGCGTTAAAGCCAAGCTTCTTGTCGTACACCTGTGTAACTATCTTATACTTTGCAGACTCCTGCACAGCCGGCTGGGGAGTTGTAATAGCTCCGCCGATCATCTTCTCGTTATCCTTCTGCTCGTGAGGATTATCAATAGAGTCCTCAGGCTGCTCCTCTGCCCATCCGATCAGTGACATATCGGATTCAGCATTCAACACCACGTCGTTGGGGTTGATGTAATCGCTATTATACTTCAATACGGGCTGAGAATCGTGCATACCCTCAGTAGTCTCATCAAGAGAGTAGTGATGCAAAAAGGGTGAAGACTTTCTTCTGACTGTGGACATCACCTCAGACGAAACTCCGTTGTTATCACTATTCTGCTGAATAACGTAACGCAAAGTAACTCCGCACTGGGGGCAGCTGGTAGCGCCCTGTGCAACCTTTGTACCGCATTGCGGACAGAAATATACCATATATGTTTCCTCCTGTTAATTTATTGTACCGTACCAATCGGTCTCTAACATATAATCCAAATACCAAGCAAACAGCTTTTTGGCATTCTCTACATTTTGTGAATAGCTGGTCAAAACCAGCACCTTATCCGACGTATCGTAGTCATACGGAAAGAATTCCAAATGGCTCAACGGTATTCCGTAAACGTGTGTACCGTTTTCCTCCGTATTCATGGTGACCGTTTTTAAGCTGACAGGGTCAACGTCGTCAATATACTCGCCAAAGTCGTCCTCCAGCGGAGCAAAATATCCGTATTTTGCCAGGTCAGTAAATTCGTTATACGGCAATATCATCACGTCACCATATTTTTCTGACACAAGGGACAAAAACTTATTCTTATAAATGGACGCCTGAGTAGTACCGTCGTTATACGCAAGATTTTCGCACACAACGTACTTCATATCGGGGAAAGCCTCCGTCATCTCCTCGTGGAAGATAACAAAATACTGCATACTGATGGACTCACCGCACACGTAGGAAAACAGCTGTTCCTCCCTTGGCGCCTGCCCATTTATAACGTCTATTGACATATTAAAGAACGTCACGCTTAGCACCAACGCCACCACGTACACCCATACATAGTACTTAAAGTGGTCCGCCAACGTCTTTTTTGATATCCTTGCCTTAAATACCATCAGTCAAGCCCCCTGATCTCCACGGAGTAAAGCTGTCTGAGCGCCTCATACCTCTCGTCGATATACTCCTCCACGGAGCCCTCGTAGTCGCTGTCGGTAAAGGCCTCCTGCCAGTCGCTTTCCAGCTCTGTAACAGACAATGACTTTATGGAATCCTCCGCCAGGTATCTGATGTAGTCATCCCTGGTTACGCCCATGCCCTTGGCAACTGCCGCCGCCTGGTCCAAGAACTCCTTCGCCTTGCGGTAGACCTCCTCCTCCTCAGAATTGGTGGTCAGCACCTCCTGATATGCGTAATAGGTAGTGTTCATCTTGGAATACGCAGTTTCGGAATTATACGCAACTCCGCACTTAATAGCCTCCAGATAACCTATCTCCAGCAATATCAGATCGTTTATTATGTCCTCATCCTTTACCGGAACGGGCTTGAGTGCCTCAATCTCGTCTTTGTTCATGGTGCTTCCGAAGTCATCAATATACTCCTCGTAAAGCTCCATAAGCGAATCAAACGTAAACTTATTGAGTATTTTGATCTTATAATACTCGCTCTTTTTTATCTCGTTGCCGCCCACCACAAGAATTACCTTGTCGTGATCGTCATACTTTTCCTCCAGCTTTGCCAGAGCCTCACCGTACGCTTCCCAGTCCACCTCTTTGTTACTAAAGAGTTTGGCGGCATACACCGCCCCTGCCAGCACCACCACAATACACAGCGCCGCCAGAATTATTTTGGAAAACTTTCCGTTTGAAACAGACTTGCTCGCCGCAAATTGGCGTCTTACCTCCTCTGTTTCAAAGCTGACTTTATTCTTAGCCAATTTATTATCCTCCGTTCATCACAGCTTTATAATGCCGCCGATATATTTCAGCAACAGGTTATCATTATAAAACACGGATGCTATTGGGGATTGGCTCACGTCGCCAAGATATTCCGTAACTATCGCTTCCGGAATTACCAAAAGCAAGGTAGGCAATATCATAAAGAACACGTATACAATAAACACGCCTCTTATTACGCCAAAGCCAGCGCCAAGAAGTCCGTCAACGTACTTCAAAGCAGGAACCTTTACTATTGCCTCCAGCGCCGCCTTCAAAATAGAGCCTGCAAGCAAAGCGCCTACCACAATCACCACAAAGCTCGCTACGTTGATAATAGCGGAGCCGACCGTGTAATCAAAATACTCACCCAAGGAATCTATTGCGGGAAACACCTGATTTTCAATGTTTGACGCGATCAGATCCTTAAAGAATACGGGAAGCTTTGCTCCCTCAATGGCAGCGTCTATCTCCGCGGGAGTGAGCAGATAAATGCTGGTCTTTCTCAACGTCAGGTCGGTTATGGTTTCATTTACCTGCACGTAGTGAATAACCTGCTCCAAAAAGTTTGTCTTCTCCTGTATAAACAGCGCCAAGTCATCCGTCAACAGCAATGCCGCACCCCACGCCAGCACAGTCACCACTATACTGCCCGCAGAGGACACAAAGCCCTTGTATATGCCAAACAATACGCTTACCGCAATTATCAGCAATACGATCAAATCATAATAAGTCATCACATTCTCCTTATATTTTTATTCTGCTTTCATAAAGATTATCTTACCCATTTTTCTTGCGGCTATTATGTCACCCATAACGCCCAGCTCCATAACGCCCTCCTCCGTAAACAGCACGGGGTCGTCAAGCAACGCTCCGCCAAAGGAGTAGGATCTTACGTACTTGTCGGAATAATATATCATCTTGTCGCCAAATTTTGTGATACATTCCTTATCCGTCATATTTGCGTTACCCGAGGAATCGGGCGTTACGTAGAACATATCGTTTACGCCGTCAAAAAACGCATCATCCATAAGGTACACGATCTTATCCTCATAAATAAACCGTGTCAATGCGTCCACGTCATAAACGTGCTGCTCTCTCTTTGCAAATATTCTTGAGTTTATAAATATCATGCCAGTATCCGTATAGAATACAAACATACCGTCTATGTAATCAAAGCCGTTATACACCAGATTATCCAGCTCCAGGGTCTTGACCTTTACGCCGCTGTCATATATGCTTATCACAAGCTTTACGTATTCGCCCGAAAGCACGTAGGAAATAAAGAATTCATTCCTTGTGACGGAGTCAAAGCAATAATCCACAAAGTTGATCCTGCTGTACTCCTGAGTCAGATTTCTTACACCGCCAACGGAGTCGTAAAGGTATATCACCGTATTACCCGCAGCATCTATCATCTTGACGTAGAGACTATCCGCAAACACGTGCGCAGACTCAAAGGTACCGGGGGCATCAAAGGCCTTTTTCAGCTCGTCATTCATGTCGTAAGCATTGATGCCTGCGCCGTTGGACAGCACAAAATACTCCTCGCTGCAGAAAACCACGCTTTTGCCTGCGCCCTTTTCGGAATACAGCTCCCGAAAGCTGCCGTCCTCGTCGATGGTATTCAATTTTATGCCCAGCTCGCTCTCCTCCAAAAATGAGTTCTTAAGGTAATAAACCTTACTGCTGTCAGAGATCTCATATTCAGCCATAGGCAGGTAATCCTTCATGTTATTCTCAAAGTACCACCAGCACACCACGCATGCAGTACAAAACAGAACTATACACGCCAATACCACCGCAATTTTTTTCATAAGCCACTCCCCTTAGCTTTCCCCTGTCGGGCAATATTTATCTTCTTGTAAAATGCTGTTTTCTTTCGTTTCTCTTCTTTTTGTTGTTATCTGCCAGCATTCCCACTATGCAGAACACCATCACCGCCACCATAACTGCGCCCACAGTCAGCACCGCAGGATGGCTCAGCTCCTTAAACCATTCCTTCACCGTCAGATGACCGCCGCCTATCTGCTCGTCGCCGTTGCCGTCGTTACCGCCACCCACACCGGGTACGTAATTCTGGGATATGGAAAGCTCGTTTATCCTCATTTCGGATCTCATCCAATTTATAAATATCTGGGATCTTGATGAGGTCAAATGCTCCATGCCCTCCACAAGCACCTCATTCAACAGCTCTGCCGCCGCAGACTTGCTTTTCAGAGAGGTATAATACCTGTGGAGCATTCTCTTTTTTACGTATTCCGATATATCAAAGCTGCTGTTTGTGGAAAAGCAGATATCTTCCTTATATATTTCAGACAGGATCTCGTCAGCCCCGGTCATATCGCCCAGGGACTCCAGGCAACACATCTTCATAAACTGAAAATTCAGATTTTCAGAAAGGCTTTCGTTGCCGTCAATGGCGTCGATCACCTGGCCATAGCATCTCTTTGAAAAAAGCTCTGCAACCACCTTTGCCTCGCCCGTGGTGTACGTGTTTGTAAAAAACCTGGACAACGTGGGAAAATCAAGGTTATAGTACGTCAGCATATTTTTATCGCAGCTGTACTGGGGCATATCCCAAACCAAAGCACCTGTAGCCTCCGCATAGGAAGGCATCATATCGGGCATTTTATCGTAGGAATATATATCCAGCAGAAAGCTGTCCAGCACCACCTTGGTATTTACCGTTTCGTTCGCCCAATAGCCCAATGCTCTCAGCGGCAGATCAATGAAATACATATTCTTGGAATCCGACCTTGGGTGCACCGTAAAGGACACTCTGAAATACTCCACTCCCCCTGCAGGAACAACGCCTGCAAACGTGTACATGGAATTATAATACGGCAAGCCCTCTGCCTGAGGATTTCTCGCAATATTCTCCAACGTCACGGTGATCAGCTTATTTTTGTGGCTGGCTGTAACACTTGATGCCGCCGAAGAGCTTTGAAAATACATGGGCATACCAAATGTCATCGCCTCGTCCGCCTCGGAATGATTTTTTACAGCAAACTCGATCGTTGCGGAGTAGCTGCCGTTCAGCGTCGGGCGGATATCGATCTTAAAAAACTCCATGGTAAGATCCTGCTCGTCGTACGCCATGGGCGAGCCGCCGTCAAGATCAACAGGTACAATACACGCAGCCGCTTTTGCCGTGCCGAAAAGCACCGTCGCAATAACCGCAAAGGCAAAGGTAATAAAAAATTTCTTCATTATATATACTCCGCCCTCTTATTCAAATGCTTCACCAAACAAGGTCACCACGTAGGTGCCGTCCTCCAGCAAATTTGCAAGGTACGCATCTATGTTCATTCCCGTATTTGTAAAGCCCTCGTTTTCCGCAATTTTTTTCTGCGCCTTTTCGTACTTAAGAGAATTCTCAAAGGACTTCAACACATCCTCATCCTCCCAATACTCCGTATAGGTACAGCCGTAGCCCTCAATGTACTTGAGGAACTGGTTTGACTCCGCAGTATCGTTGGCGATCATTTCTCTCGTAGCGTCCTTTTCCTTTTGGATAAACGCATCAAACTCGCCCTCCTCCAATGTCAGGCCCAGTCTGTCAAATTCCTGCAGAAGCATAAACTGTCTGATCAGATGGTTACCCGCAACGTAGTCCTGCTGTCTTTCGCTCAATGTAAGAAACTGAGGATCCGTTGCCGTAATGTTGATGGCAATTATACTAAGATCTCGTCTGTAATATTCCACGCCGTTTATTACCGATACCACCTCGCCCGAATCGGAATCAACTATCTCCCTCATCTGCTGGCCAAGTGTAAAGCCGTCTATCTTTTGATTATTGCCGCCCAACGCCCAAAGCGTGATCGAAAAAGCCACCAAAAACAATACTATTCCTGCAATGGGTGACACTCCGTTCTTTTTCTTCAGTGCGTCTATTTTCTCCGTTATTATCTTTTTTACGTTCATGCTGTTACCTTTCAAGGGCATTTCCGCCCACTTGCGGATACTCCCCCTTTATATCTTTTTCTATATATACTATTATACAGTTTTTTGTGATATTTGTCAAATAGTTTTATTGATTTTTTACAAAAACTTTTCAAACTATCCGCCAAACAGCATATTCCGAGCTTTTATATCGCTTTTGTTTTTACAAAAGCCGCCGTGAGCCTGTGAATCAGAAAAAAATTTTTATTTTTCGCCGATTTTTTCAAAAAAGGGTATTGATTTTTTTTGAAAAATGTTGTATAATATACAAGTAATTTGAGTTGAGCCGATGTGTCGGAATGGCAGACGATGTAGACTCAAAATCTATTGTTCGCAAGGACGTGTGGGTTCGAGTCCCACCATCGGCACCAAGAAAAAAGCCATTTGCTTTCGCAAATGGCTTTTTTCAGTGAAATTCGTCTTCGGCGAGTTCTATTGCTTCGCAGTGGTATTCGGCTTGCGCCGAGTGATATTTGCTTCGCAAGTTAAAGGGGAGAATAAAATATCACTACACGGCGGAGCCGTATAATATCACTCCGACGGAGTCGG
>JAGBHJ010000255.1 GCA_017935525.1 Clostridia bacterium
AAATTTTACCCATTTATGCTATAATATGAATGTTACGCAAAAGTAACCCCATAATATAAAAACAGGAGTGATAATATGTATCTCATCGCAGGTCTGGGTAATCCGGGCGACAAATATAAATTCACAAGGCACAACGCAGGCTTTCTGACAGTTGCCGCCATTGCCGAAAGGCACAATATCCCCCTTTCCACCAACGGCTTTAACGCCATATACGGCAAGGGCAAGATCTGCGGCAAGGACGTCATTCTGGCTCTGCCACAGACCTTTATGAATCACTCAGGTGACAGCATCCGTGCCATTATGAATTTCTACAAGATCACCCCCGAGGATCTTATTGTCATTTACGACGATATGGACATAGACGTAGGCTCCATCCGCATAAGATTAAACGGCAGTGCAGGTACTCACAACGGCATGAAGTCCATTATTCTGGACAATCTCCATACGGAGGAATTCAGACGCATCCGCATCGGTATCAGCAGACCAAAATACCACGACGCTATCAATTACGTATTGAGCGACTTTACCGAGGAGGAAACACCCCTCTTAAAGGCGGCAATAACCGACGCTGCGGACGCCATGGACCTTATTATGTCCCGCGGCACGGACTTTGCCATGAATCGCTTTAACAAAAAGAAAAAGCCCCCAAAGGAAACTATACAGTAATATCAGGACAATAAAATGATCTCATCACAGTTTACAGAATGTCTGGCAAAGGGCATCAAAACGGGTATTTCCGCACAGTCAGAGGCGGCAATATACTACCTTTTGAGTCTTGCGGCAAAGGCCACGGACTGCCCGCTGTTTATCGTTACCAAAAACGATACCGACGCCAGACGAATTGCAGACGAGCTGGTGGCTTTTTTGGGCGAGGATATATTCTGGTACCCCAAGCAACAGCTCACATTCCACGATTTTGATGCGGAAAGCTCCGACATCAGAGCCTACCGCGCATCAGCAGTCAACGCAGTATTAAACACACCCAAGCCCGTCATAGTTACAACACTTGAAGGGCTTTCTACGCCGTTGACAGAAAGGTCCGGCTTTCGTGTATTCTCATATTCCGTAGGGGACGTACTTGACGTTGACGAATTTCGCAACAGCGCCGCAGAGCTGGGCTACGAGCCCGTATCCGTGGTGGACGGCAGAGGTCAGTTCAGCATAAGAGGCGGCATTGTGGATATTTTCCCGCCGTATCTGGAAAATCCCGTCAGAATAGAGCTTTTTGATGACGAGATAGACTCCATCAGGGCCTTTGACGTTATATCCCAGCGCTCCATGGACCATGTGGACGGCGTCAGCATAATGCCCGCAGGCGAATTCTTGTTCCCCATTGCAAAAAAGGACCAGATTTGCGCAGCCATAAGGCAGGATATGGAGTCATGCATAAAGGGACTCGCTCCCCAAGCAAAGGAAAAGCTTACAAACAAGGTTTCGGGCATACTCACCCGTATGGAGCAGGGTCTGCCATCAAGCTTATACAAAAACTATCTGCCCTACATCTGCCCCCGCACCACCATTGCGGACTACACGGAGGATTGCAGATTTATTATAATCGAGCCGGACGATCTCTTTTCCGACTACGACCTGGCATACACCGTCACAAGCCAGCGCTTTGCGGATATGCTGGAAAACGGCGAGGTTCTTCCCCGCCAGCTGGAGGCAATGCCAACCGCAGACGAGCTTATACGGCTTATTGACAGCTACCCATGGGTGGCGCTAAAGGAGTTCGTTTCCCAGTACAGGTTCATCCAGCCCCAAGAGCTTTTGACAGCAAAGGTCCAGCCAACGCTGGAGTACATGGGCAATTTTGAGGCATTGCTCAGCGACATCAAAAAATACAGAGTGGACACCGTTGACCTGTTTATGTTTACGGGCAACGAAAAGCGTGCCATACTGTTAAAGCAGTTTTTTAACGACAACGGCATCTCCCCCGTGGTAATATCCCGTATCGGAGAGGCAGACGAGCTTATTGCCTCGGCACGCAAGGCAGGCACTCAATCCCCGTTGTTCATTGTAAAAAATCACCTCTCCCGCGGATGCGTAATAGAGGACAAGATTTTTATAGGCGATAACGAAATATTCGGCTCTGCAAAAAAGGCGGCAAGAAGGGGCACCTCCCCCAATGCCAAGCCCATTCGTTCATTTACCGACCTTACTATCGGCGCTTACGTTGTCCACGAGATCCACGGCATCGCAAGGTTTATAGGAATCAAGGAAAACGAGATCAGCGGCAAAAAGCAGGATTATCTCTGTCTGGAATACGCAGGCGGAGATACCATATTCGTCCCCGTTGACAGACTTGACCATATCCAGCCCTATATTTCCACAGGTGGCGAAGCCACACCCACACTCTCCCGCCTTGGCGGCAAGGAATGGGGCAATGCAAAGGAAAAGGCAAGCTCCTCCATCAAAAAGCTGGCGTATAATCTGGTTGAGCTTTATGCAAGGCGTGAGGTGTACAAGGGCTTTAAGTTTTCTCCCGACACCGTATGGCAGCAGGAGCTGGAGGACAGCTTTGTATTTGAGGAGACCCCCGACCAGCTTAAAGCCATCGAGGAAATAAAGCGGGACATGGAGGACTACAAAATAATGGACAGACTGCTGTGCGGCGACGTTGGCTTCGGCAAAACGGAGGTAGCAGTCCGTGCGGCATTTAAGGCAATTATGGACGGCAAGCAGGTTGCGCTTTTGGCGCCCACCACCATACTTGCCCAGCAGCATTACCAGACGTTTAAGGAAAGGTACGAGAATTTTCCCGTAAAGGTTGACGTGGTATCCCGTTTCCGCAGCCCCGCAGAGCAAAAAAAGACCCTTGAAGCCCTGGAGCTTGGCGAGGTGGATATGCTCATCGGTACTCACAGGCTTTTGGGCAAGGACGTAAAATTCCGTGACCTTGGACTTTTGATAATTGACGAGGAGCAACGCTTTGGCGTCAACCACAAGGAAAAGATAAAGGACATCAAAAAATCCGTTGACGTGCTTACCCTTTCCGCAACACCCATCCCCAGAACTCTCCATATGTCTCTGGTGGGTATAAGGGACATCAGCATTATAGACACTCCACCCCGTGACCGTTACCCCGTGCAGACGTACGTTATTGAGGACAACGACGACATCATCCGCGGCGCAATTCTCCGTGAGCTTGACAGGGACGGACAGATATTCTTCCTCTACAACGACGTGCAGAATATCGACAAATTCCGTCTTAAGCTGTCAAACCTCGTGCCCGAGGCAAGAATAGCCGTTGCCCACGGACAAATGTCAGAATCCCAGCTGGAAAAGGTAATGATGAGCTATTTTGAGCATGAATACGATATTCTCCTCTGCTCCACCATTATCGAAAGCGGCATAGACGTGCCCAACGCAAACACTCTGTTTGTGTATGATGCGGACAAATTGGGACTTTCCCAGCTGTACCAGATACGCGGCAGGATAGGCAGATCCACAAGGGTAGCCTACGCATACCTTATGTACAGGCAGGACAAGGTGCTCAGCGACGTGGCGTCAAAGCGTCTTAAGGCGATAAAGGACTTTACGGACCTTGGTTCTGGCTTCAGAATCGCCATGAAGGATCTGGAGATCCGCGGTGCGGGCAACGTTATCGGCTCGGAGCAAAGCGGTCATATGACCAACATCGGTTATGACCTTTACTGCAAAATGCTGGCGGACGAGATCGCATCCCTTAAGGGCAAGACCTCCGAGGAGCAGATAGAGGTGACCATCATCATAGCGGACGAGGCATATATTCCCTCAACCTACATCACAGAGGAAAATATCCGTCTGGAAATGTACAAAAAGATCTCCATGATCGACTCCATGCAGGACAAATACGAGGTCGAGGAGGAGATACAGGACAGATATTCCGACCTCCCCAGAGAGATCGTCAACCTCACCAATTCCGCATACATCAGAAGCATCTGCAGGCGTGTCAAGATCACAAAGGTAAAGCAAAAGGGAGAGAAATTTGAGCTTCACTTCTTAAAAGGCGCATTTAACCCCCAAAGCTTTGGGCAGATAGACCCCAACAGAAAGGTAAAGATCGACCTCAATCTGAAGGCAGAGCCATCCATGACCCTTGTGCTGGCAGACGTCAAGCCCTCCAGAAGATTAAGCGAGCTGGTGTGCGTGATGCAGGAGCTGTTTGATAAAAAAGATGATATAAATGAATAAATATCTACTTGATATAATGATTGAATTGTGCTATAATAGTGAAAGGTAATCGCCTTTCACTATTATTTTTTGGAGAATATTATGACACTTGAAGAAATACTTTTGGACCTTAAGTCCGACAGAGTTAAAAAGGTCATCTTCGACGGTGACATGTACGCAGAGGTGGACGATCAGTATGCCCTTGCTTATTGCTTAGGCTCTGACAAAATCGAGGTCTTGTCAGTAAGCACGGAGCATTTTGTGGACGAAGCCAGATTTACCGTGCTTAAGGACAGCATGGAGATGGGATATAAAGAAATATTCCGTATTTACGACGCATTGGGTATCGATCCCGAAAAGTGCCCCGCATACAAGGGTGCTGACAACAGCATCAGCAACGACCCCAACTTTGCTCCGCAGGACAGCCCCGCAGCACGTAACATCATCAACACAGTAAAGAATTCTGATGAAATCATTTACGTACTCTCAACAGGTCCCTGTACGGCAGTCGTTTCCGCCTGCATGATAGACCCCTCCATAACCAAAAATCTTTGCGTTCTTTGGCTGGGCTGCCATTGCATAGATATTCCGAATTGCTACGTCAGCGAATGCAACCTCAACAGCGACTACGCCGCAGGTCAGCTTTTGCTGAATTTGGATATCCCGTTGGTGCTCCTCCCCTGCCACGGCAGAGGCTCCATCAATGTTTACATGGAGTACGAGGACTTTATGAGAATAGAGGGCGACACTCCCGGTGCAAAGCTTTTCCGTGAGATATACCCCCGTCAGTGCGAAAAGGAAGAGGACAAGCTGAGAGCCATCAGAAAGATAATGTGCGACCTTGTTGCCCCCGCAACGTTGGCGTTGAACGACTCCATGTCATACAGAATAATCACCGCCCCAGTTGTAACCGACAACAACCGCTACGCATGGGACTCCACCAGAAGAAAGATCATATACATGGAGGACCCCGATTGCAGAAGAATAGTAGATGACGCCATCAAGGCGATAAACAACGCAGTAAAGGCATAAGAAAGGAAAATAACTATTATGTTGACAGCAGAACAGATACTCAAGGATATCAAGACAGATAAGGTAAAGAAGGTTATTATCGACGGAGATTTCTCCGCAGAGTGTGACGACCAGTACACCCTGGCATACGCCTTGGGATGCGATAAGATGAACGTGGTTGGTGTAAATGCCTCCGCACACTTTGACGATAAGTACGTTGATACGTATTCCACAATGCTTAAGAGCTATGCAGAAATGCTGAGAGTTCTCCACGCTTCCGGAATAGACAGAAACAACTTCCCCTGCTTTATGGGCTCAAGCACGCAGGTCTCCCACAATATCGACTTTGCTCCCTCCGACAGCCCCGCAGCCCGCAACATCATCAAGGTTGCAAAGGAAGCAGCAGAGGACGAGATAATCTACATCATTACAACAGGTCCCTGCTCATGCGCTGTTTCCGCATACCTTATGGATCCCTCCATTGCAGACAAGATCTGCGTAGTATGGCTGGGTGGTAACGAGATCAGCGAGCGCACGATGGAAAAGGGTTGCCACGAGTGGAATATGTATGCAGACTTTAAGGCGTCACAGATCCTCCTTAGCTCCGACATTCCGTTGCTTATGCTCAACGCAGGACCTCACGGCTCAGGTAACATTGTTATGACGTATGAGGACTTCCAGACCTTCGGCAGCAACTGGGACGGTCCTTGGGTAGAGCAGTTTTACAGCCGTGTTCTCCCCAGAACAAGCGGCGTAACTCTGGCAGGCTACACACACGGCTGGTCAAAGGTAATGTGCGACTATGCAGGCGCAGCTGCTATCTCCATCCCCGACTCTATGGACCTCACCATCATCCCTGCACCCACGCTGGAGGATGACGGCAGATATACACTCAATCCCAACAACAAGCTCATCATCTGGGGCGAAAATCCCGATTCCAACGCCATCACAGCTGACGCTATCAAGTGTACAAAGGCTTTGATCCAGCGCGCAAAGGAACAGTGATCTTAAGAGGAAAAAATCATGACAATTGAACAGATACTACAAGATATCAGATCAGACAGAGTTAAAAAGGTAATATACGACGGTGATTTTTCCGCAGAAATTGACGACCAGTACGCCCTGGCTTACGCCATGGGCTCGGACAAGATGGAGGTGCTCTCCATCAACGCCGTAGCACATTTTGAGGAGCCCATGGCGGCAAACACCCGCCAGACAATGCTCCGCAGCTACTGCGAGCTGGAGATACTGCTCGATTCTTTGGGAATAGACGCCCGTCAGTATCCCGCCTACCACGGCCCCAGCATCCAGCTGACAAACAGCCCCGATTATGCTCCCGTGGATTGCCCCTCTGCAAGAAATATTATAGAAATTTCAAAGAAGTATAAGGACGAGCTCATCTACGTGCTCACCACGGGTCCCTGCTCCAGCGTTGTAAACGCATATCTGCTTGATCCTTCCATTAAGGACAACATCTGCGTTATTGGCTGGCAGGTGACGTTCCCTCTGCAAAGGGTACCCAGCCTTTCCATGAGTGGAATTTATATTCCGACATCGGCGCTACAAAGATGATGTTCCACATAGATCTGCCCCTTATTTACTTGCCCTGCGAACCCCACGGCTCGGTAGATATCGTTATGGATCACACCGACCTGGCAAAAATAGAGGGTGATTCCCCTGCGGCAGAGTATTTCCGCAAGGATCTGTATTACAGATTTGCCAAGAACGAGCACGAGTATTACACATTGCCCAAGGTAATGTGTGACTACGCCGCGCCTGCTGTGCTTGCCATTCCCGATGCAATGGAATACGAGATCATCCCCTGCCCCTATTGGACGGACGATCACCACTACGCATTTGACTTTACAAACAGAAGGATAATTCTCGGTTACAAGCCCAACTCAAAAATGATCGTTGAGGACGCTATCAAGGCAACCAACGCCCTCATAAAGAAGTATTATCCCTGATCCCCAAGGTGGTTTATTATGATGACACCACAACAGATCCTGGATGATATCAGATCGGACAGAGTAAAAAAGGTGATCCTGGACGCAGACGCATTTAACGAGATAGACGATCAGTACGCTCTTGCCTACTGCATAGGGTCGGACAAGATCGATCTGCTCTCCGTAAACGCATCTGCATTTATCGACGAAAACCTTGCAAAGGACTTTGCAGACGCAGCTGCCAAGAGCTACGAGGAGATATTTAAGTGCTACACAAAGCTGGGAATTCCCGTGGACAGATACCCTACGTATCTGGGCGCAAGACGCCCCATCACCGAGGAGCCCGACTTTAAGCCCATAGACAACGCTGCATCCCGCAACATAATCAACACCGTCAAGAATTCCGACGAGGTGGTATACGTTATCACCTCGGGAATACTGACAAACGTTGTTTCCGCTTGCATGATGGATCCATCCATATGCGACAATATGGTGGTCATATTCCTTGGTTCAATGGCAATACAGGATGGGCGTGACTGTTGCGAGGGCAATTTGGAGACCGACTACGTTGCAGGTCAGATCCTCGTCAACATGGACGTTCCGCTGGTGCTTTTGCCCTGCGATCCTCATGGCTCCGCAGACATCAAATTCCACAAGAACGACTTTTTGGCATTTGAGGGAGACAGCGACGGCGCAGTATTCTACCGCTACCTTTTGCCAAGGTATTTTGCATCCGAGGAAAGATACCAAAAGGATGATTTCCGCTGGACAATGTGCGACCTTATGGGCGTTGCCGCCATCACACACCCCGAGTCCATCACGTTCTCCGTGGTGCCTGCCCCCGTGTTTACCGACGACAAGAAATTTGCCATCGACAGCACTCGCAGAAGGATCCTTTACGGCACTCACCCCAAGAGCGAAATAATCGTACCCGACGCAGTTGCCTGCATCAAAAAAGTCATCGAAGAAAACCAAAAGCGTTAACGCCCCCATCGGCATTATAAAAAGACGACCCCGATCAACACGTATTCGGGGTCTTTATTAAAACAAACAAGGAGAAATATATGACACTTGACAGAATATTTGAAGATATAAGGACGGACAGAGTAAAAAAGATCATTCTGGACTCCGACATGGCAAACGAAATGGACGACCAGTACGCCCTTGCTTACTGCATCGGTTCAAAAAAGCTGAATCTGCTCTCTGTAAACGCCGCACCGTTCCACGGTGTCAAAAATCTTGACCAGCGTGGAGGTATGCTTGCAAGCTACAACGAGGCAGTCCGAATTCTTGAGGTTTGCCAAAAGCTGGACGAAATACCCGTTTACGAGGGCTCTGACAGAGAATTTACATCCGAGGACAATTTTGCCCCCATCGACTCCCCCGCTGCTCGCAACATCATCAAGACCGTAAAGGAGTCCGACGAGATCGTTTACGTGCTGACCACGGGCTGTTGCCCCAACATCATATCTGCATACTTTATGGATCCCTCCATTGCGGAGAATATGTGCGTAATTTGGCTTGGCGGCAACACATTCGAAAACGTGGAGTGTACGGAGTGTAACCTCTACATGGACTACCGTGCAGGACAGTTTTTGATGAATCTTCCCATACCCCTCCTGATGCTCCCTGCAATGGGTCCCATAAAGGAAAACGGCACTCAGGTTCTTTCTGTCAACTTTGACTGGTTAAGAAAGATCAAGGGAGACAAGCCCCAGCACGATTTCTTCAGAAAGGACTTCCCCATAGCATTCTACGGCAACAAAATAGATGACACCTCCACCACATGGAGCCACACGATATGGGACGTTGCAGCCCCCGCCGTGCTGACCGTTCCCGACGCATTTACGTTTAAGATCATCCCTGCCCCCATTTTTGGCGATGATGAAAAATACGCATTTGACGATACCCGCCGCAAGATCGCATATATGGTCAAGCTGGACAAAAACATTGTGCTCAACGACTGCTTTGAAGCTATCAGCAATTTGTAAGGAGAAAAGCTATGTTGACATTGGAACAAATTCTTGAAGACCTTAAGACGAACAGAGTTAAAAAGGTAATTCTTGATTCCGACATGGCAAACGAAATGGACGATCCCTACGCCCTTGCCCACTGCATCGGCTCAGAAAAGATCGACCTGCTCTCCGTAAACGCCGCACCCTATCACGAGGACGGCTGGACTACCCATAGCCAGGGCATGGAAAACAGCTATAACCTTACCATTGATATGCTGGAGCGTTTTGGCAAAAACGACGGATCTATTCCCGTTTATCGCGGCTCCGACAGGCAGTTTACCCCCGACGACGGCTTTGCCCCCATCGACTCCCCCGCTGCAAGGAACATCATCAAAACGGTAAAGGAGGCCCATGAGATCATAT
>JAGBHJ010000256.1 GCA_017935525.1 Clostridia bacterium
CCAGCAATGAGCAAGCGCCTGTGTAAGCCTCACCTCTGATGGACTTGTATGAAGCCATCTCGTCCCAGAAAAGGTTCAGTACCTTAACTGCCATATCATCTGCCTCGTCAATATCGTTACCAAACTTGGGAACGTAGTTGAGAAGCATCTGTCTCTCCTTCTCAAAGCCCTTAAAGTTTGCCTTGAGTGCCTCAACAAGCTTTTCAGCAGTCATCTTCTTCTCATCAAATACGATCTTCTTGATAGCAAGCAATGAGTCGGAAGCAGCCGCAATACCTGCAGTTTCCATACAGCCGTGGTTGTAGATAGGACCGCCGTCGTCATGGTTCTTACCTGACTCAAGAACGCCGTCCGTAAATACGCCCTTAACCAGCTTTGAATGCTGAATAGCTCTTATCTTCTGACCGGCATCGCACATTACAGCCTCAACGCTTACGAAGAACTTGAGCTGCTCAACAAATGCGTCGTAGAATTCCTCAAAGGTCTTACATTCAACCAAGGAGGGAGTCTTGGGTCCCAGCTGATAGTCGGGGCTCCTTGTAGCCTTACCACCGTAGATAGCCAACTCAACAACCTTTGCAACGTTAAAGGAACCGTCCTCACAGCCTGTGTTGGACTTGCCGGGGATCTCAATTTCCTGGCAACCAAGGATGGAGAAGTCTCTTGCGTCATTCAACGGAATGTTGATATCTGTCAGACCTCTGATAACAGTCTTATCGCTTACCACCGTGGGGTCACTCATGCCCTCGCTCCAAAGCTTAACCACAAGGTCAAGAATGTTTGCAGGTGTATTTTCGTGAATACGAACCGTTACTCTGGGGTGAATGTTGTGGAACACTCTTATGCACTGCAATACCATATATGATATCTCGTTTGTTGCGTCCTCTCCTGTTTCGGGATATACACCGCCAACAGTTATATTGTGAACACCGTGCTCCCATGCCTTCATCATGATGGAAACGATGGAGTCCTCTGCAGGGATAACGTCACCCTCTGCCACTGCCTTCTGATAGAAGGGATAGAGGTACTGGTCCATTCTGCCCCAGCAGTCTACCCAATCCCACAGAGCCAGACACCACATCAGCTGTACTGCCTGGTAAAGCGTTTCGGGCTTCTTATGAGCTACAAACGCGCAGTTTTCTGCAATCTGCTTGTAGTAGAGCTTCTTTGTTTCGTCAGTTTCCTTTGCCAAAAGGTCAGCCGCATAATCAGCATACATCTGGAGGTAGGAGGACATACCGCGAACGATAATTCTGTTTGCCTCATAGAAATCTGCCGTATCCTGATCCTTTGCGTTCTTCTCCGCCCAGTAATCTATCTTTGTAAGCATATTGTCGAGACCCTCGCCCAGCAACGTGTAGTAGTTGGGAATGGTGTGGCCCTGGTATCCGCCGCCCCACATAAAGTCCTCTTTGGAAAGAACGTTATATCTTTCCTTGCCGATAAATTCTCTTGCTGCGTCGTGGATATACTCCTCTGTAAGGGGGGAGAATTTCTCCATAAACGCCTTACAACGCTCTACCTCGGCATCCGCATTCTCATACGGATCATCCTCGTCATAACACTGATCCTCATCAATAAGAATACCCCAGCTGAAATGCTCCATCAAGGGATAATGAGGTCTCGGCACACCAACCAAAGCCTCGCTGGGCTGGATTATACAGGGTGTTTCAATCCATGATCTTACGATTGCCTTTGCAAAGTTTATAACGTAAGGAGCCTCGGGATCGCTTTCAAACTGATCCGCAAAGGGGTTTCTGTTGCCTCTTGACAATACGGACGTGTATCCGTCTTCCTTGTCAAAATAGCCTCTGTAACGACTGCTTACTTCCTGAAAGACCTCCTCCATTCTCTGGGAAAACACCATTTTGTTGTCCAAGCTTTTATAATCATTCATATTAGTAACTCCTTTCTTTTACGCCGTATAACGGCTGATGATCTCATCCTGTGTCTCTGCATCCAGCTGAACGAACTGAATACTATATCCACCAACACGGACGATAAGGTTTCCGTGGCGCTCGGGATGTACCTTTGCATCCTTAAGATCCTCAACGTTTGCCGTTGTGATCTGTGCCATCTGACCACCTGTGGTCATATATGTCTTAACAAGTGCCGCGATATTATCCCTCAGCTCGGGAGTTGACAGCATCTTGGTTGTAAAAATAACGTTGAGCGTTGTTCCGCCCACACCCTTGTGGAGAGGAAGCTTTGCAACTGATGCAAGCATAGCGGAAACGCCCTCATGGTCCGCACCGGGGCGGGGACCCATTGTGTTGCCCAA
>JAGBHJ010000257.1 GCA_017935525.1 Clostridia bacterium
AACGATTTGGTTGATAAGATACTTGTCCACGCTCCCGATAAGAGTAGCGGACACAGAAAACAAAAAATCGAGATTTACTACAATGCTGTCGGCATCATTGACTTGCCTACTGCCAAGAAGGATGATTGCATCGTTCTCCACGGCAGAACCAAGGGCACGAAAGAAGCCGTATAACACAGCAAGAGGTATTGTGACCAATAGCGGTCACAATACCTCCTACATACAAAACTTCCTTATGGGGCGGCAACTTCATCCTCGCCCTTTATCTTTCGTTATGATATTACGCTCTTGTCAGCTTGAACAATCTCATCTGACCTGCGGCAAAGCAGGACGTAAAGTGAATGAGAGGCTGTGACGGGTTGTTACGCACGCCAACAACGTCCATCTGTGCGCCGTTGTAATAGATCTCCTCAACCTTTGCAACCTTGTCGGAGAACGTGAGGGACAAATGGCAGGATTCACGCTGGAACGTGTTCATCAATGCCACGTAGTCGTTGCCCTCCTTGTCCGTAAATACGGAAACCATACCCGATCTGCCGTCAGCTGCAGCGATAAGCTCTACCTTGTCGTGTACGGTAAAGTAGGGGTATCCGCCGTAGCTTACGCCGATGCCGTAGGAGCCCTGGTGGTCCAGCTTTGCAAATACCTTGCCGTAGTGGATGTTAAAGCGCTTCTGCACCCTTGCAAGGTCGTAATAACGTGTGGTCTTCTCGCCAAATTCGTCAATGGGTGAGCCACGGTAGTCCCCTGCAACCAGCTTGTCGTACAGTCTGAACCATACAACTGCCTTACAACCGCACATAATGCAGGAGTTCAACTGCCAACGATAGTCCTCCTCAATGGGTACTCTGTAAAAATCGTGTGCGCTGGAGAGCATCGTTGCCCAGATGTCAGCGCCTGCCTTTTTACCTGCCGCAACAAAGTCGTGGAGGTTGTGGAAGTGCTCGTAAAGACCCGTATTGTCCGTGATCATGGATGCGTAGTTACCAAAGCCGATGAGGTTGCTCTTGGAGGTCTGTGTAAACTGCGTTGCCCATTCGTCAAGGCTCAGCCTGCCCTTAAGAGTAACTCTCTCCGTACGCTCAATGCTGCCCATGTTCATGTAGAAGTTAAGCTCGGGCGCAACCTCCTTAAGTATCTTGATGCCCTCAAAATACTCGTTGTAGTCTGCACCGGGCTCCTCGCCAACAAAGAAGCCGTACACGGCGGGGTGCTTGCCGTATGCTTCGTAAACCTTTTGTACCTTTTCTCTGTAAGCATCCGCACCGGGGTAGCCCCACAGATAAATGTCCGTTATCTGCAGAATAAGCTTTACGCCCAGCTCCTGTGCGTCGTCAAGCATCTGACGGAACTTTGCGTGGAGCTCCTGGTTTGAGCTCATGTGGAATTCGGGTGTGATGGGTGTCGTCATACCGCAATTTACCCAATCGCGGAGCATTTCCGGCTTGTAGTTTGCAAATTGGTTGTAGTTCCAAAATGTAAGTTGAATCTGATCTGCCATAGTTTTCTTTTCCTTTATATGTGATGTACGGCGTTGCCGCTGATGGTAATATTCTAACACATTTGACGGCATATTGCAACAGATATTTTTTGAAAAAGGATAATTTTTTATTGACATTTGGGCAGTATTCGTATATAATATAAACATAAACAAAACATTGTATTTTGGGAGGAAACCATGAGAAAGTTTATAGGACTGTTTTTAATTATGCTGACTTTGACACTGTTTGCGGCGGGCTGTTCCGAGTACGACACCATCACCATACCGCTGGAGGATGGAGTGAAGATAGACGTTGACGGAACTGCGGCCTCCGGTTATAGCCTGTGGAAGACAGAGCTCAGGCCCGTAAGCCCGATAACGGTTTACAGAGGTACTATCAGTATGAAGATCGATGGCAAGAGCATTGAGATAGGCAAGGATAAGATAAAGACAATAAATGAAGTAAATATGTACCTGCCACGCATTATTGCGGAGAGTGGGGATGCATGGACGATAGGTGACGACGGCTTTGAGATAGGCTCAATGAGGGTAACAAAGGATATTACATTGGAGTTTGAACAGGGCGTGCTGAGCCCGGGTGAGGATGGCGCAGTCTTTACTGCCAATGGTAAAAAATATACCGTCATAAAAGCAGAAAACGGTGTTATGTTAACAACGGAGGATGACTATATCACGGTAAAGGAGGACTATGAGCTTGCCCACGACATCGTGCTGGATGCCCGTGGAAACATCGTAACAAAGGACGGTATGGTAGTCCCCTATGATGACAGCCTGTTGGTCGTGACTGACACGGGAAGCTTTAAGGCGTGCATTGACGTGGTTACCGTTATAGAGAACCAACAGCAAAAGGTACCCTACACGATCAGCTGTTGGGAAAACCTTACCCGCACGTATATTACATCCTGCCGCTTGGCTGACGGTATCAGCTTTGATCCGCGCACGCACAGCCTTGTGCTGCCAAACGGCACAATAACCGTTACGAACAACCAAATTATTATAAAGCACTCAAAGAATTTTAAGACGGTGACGATGGAAAACGGCATGATATATGACCTTTCCAATGCACAAAAGCTAAAGGACGGAACGCTGGTTATAGGGGAAAAGTTGTTGGAGAGCAAGGGCATGGTCGCTACCAAAATGATACCCGAGCTGCACTTTACTCCCGACGGCAAGGTGTACGCCTGTGAGTACCTTTCTGTGAATGACTATGGCACACCCGAAATGTACTACCGTGTAGAAAAGAGCGAAAATAAGGCGGCGCTGAAAAAGCTCACCCTGTTGGACAATTCAAAGGTGTATGACGGCAGGGATTACGTCGAGGTAAGCGGAGAGATAACAAAGCTTGAGGATGGTACGGTGGTGGAGACCTTTTCCTACGAATACGACGAGGAGGGCAACCTTATCCGATACGTTCAGAATTTTAACGGTACGGCAGTAGGCAAGGACGTGGAGGAGTACCTTGACAACGGCAGGGTCACAAAGTCGTACAGGTATTGGGCGGACGGAAGATTGGTTTTTGAGACTACATACGTCAAATTTGATTTCCCTGTAAAGGCAGGCGTTTACCAAGAGATAATCAGATACGACGGTGAGGATGAGGGAACGTTCTACAGAAGATTTGACCCCACGGGCAGGCCGATTTACGAGAAACTAACCGACGGTGAGGGCAAGATCATTTCAGAGACAAAGTGGAACGTTGAGATCCGTTATGATGACGATGGCAAGACGGACAGTATAGTTACCTATCACCCCAACGGCAAAAAGGAAACGATAACCTATGACGATATTGGCGAATATACAGTTTCGATTGAAGTGGATGGTCTATGGGTGGAATTCGGTAAATACAGCAGCTCGGGCAGGATGCAGTATAACAAGATTGCCGAATATGATGCTAACGGAAGACAGTTGATCACAACGGAAATATACGAATCCCCGGATTACCATAAGCCGTACAAGACTGTAACCACTTATCAAAAGGGTGGCGGTACAATTGCGGAGGTGATCAGCTACCACCGTAACGGCAACGTGCAGTCCCACAAGAAGTACGATCTTGACGGCAGACCTGTTTTTGAGGAGGAGTATGACGTTGCGGGCAAGATGACGTCGGGCGTGGTATACAGATACGACGTTGACGGCTGGAGGAGGATCGTAAAGGAATACGATAAAAAGACTGCAAAGGAAGACTATTACGACAAGAATGACCACCTCGTGTATTCTGTTTATTACAAGGATGGCGTGGCCCGCGAGGAATATACCTTTGATGAGCAGGGCAGACAGATAAACTTCAAAGAGTATGACCGAAATGGCGTGCTGTACAAAACCACCAAAACGGAATACGACGTTGACGGCTGGGCAAAGGTGGTAACCATATGGGACGGCGAAAGCGGCAACACCACGGTAAAGAAGTATGACGAAAGACAAAACCTTAAGGAAGTGACAAGATACGATTCCAACGGCAATAAGCTGTGACGGATAAGGTGCGGTGATATTGTATCTGCGAGGACGTAAGGCGGGGGATTGCACCCACCAAAAGAAAAATTCAATAAACCAAAAGCTCTCACTCAGGCTTTTGTTGCGAAAAATACAGCTCCCTCATCAGAGGGAGCCTTTTGTAATTCCCGCTTTTCGTAGGGGCTTGCCCCCGCCGGTAGCAGTGATGTGTTGTTTGCCCACTACGCCGCAAGGCGTAACATCATTGCCGAAGGCTACATCATTAGGCGAAGCCGACATCACTTGCCCGCAAGGGCAAATATCGTTCGGCTTCACCTCCTCCCTTGACAAATTCGGCAAAATGGTGTATCATATTACCGTTATCGTCTATAATATATTCATATATCAATCCAACACTTATCCCCCATATTTTTCGACCAAATATCGCAATTACTTCGTCACGGCATCGCATACGCCATACCGCGGCGGTATCATATATCACCTTATATCACATTGGAGTTTTTATGGAAACAAACATCAATCTTATTGAGCTGGATCAGAACAGCCTTACAGACCTGCGCGCATTTGCAAAAAACACGCTGGGTCTTGCCGACATTTCCAACTGCAGAAAGGCAGAGCTGATAACCCGCATTCAAAAGGCACTCAAGGAGGAAAGCGACAAAGCCGCCGCACCCGCAGAGCCAAAAGACGAGGCTGCCCCCGAGGATAACTCAAGCACCAGCCCCGCTGACGGCATTCTGGATATTATGCAGGACGGCTTTGGATTTTTGCGCCCACAGAATTGCTACATCAGCGAAAAGGACGTATACGTCAGCTCCACGTTTATTCGCAGAGCAGGTCTGCGCCCCGGTGACAGGATAAAAGGCTTTGCACGCCCTCTCCACGAGGGAGAAAAGCACCCGTCGCTGTGCAGGATAGAGACTATCAACGGCAGATCCTACGAATCCAGCCGCAGGCGCCCCAGGTTTGCAAGCCTTGTGCCCATCTACCCCGACAGTCGGTTGAAGCTTGAGCCTGCCGAGGGCAAAGGCAACACCTCCGCAAGAATGATAGACCTTTTGGCGCCCATAGGCAAGGGGCAGAGAGGCCTTATCGTGTCCCCGCCCAAGGCAGGAAAAACCACGCTGTTAAAGCAGATAGCCAACGGCATCACGCAAAACCACCCCGAGGTCAAGCTTTTTATACTTCTGATAGACGAGCGTCCCGAGGAGGTTACGGATATGCAACGCTCCACAAAGGCCGACGTTATATTCTCCACCTTTGACGAGCATCCCGAGCACCACACCAAGGTAGCAGAGACCATGCTGGAGCACTCCAAGCGGCTGGTGGAGTCCGGCGAGGACGTGGTAATACTGCTGGACAGCATCACAAGACTGGCAAGGTCCTATAATCTTACCGTTCCGCCCTCCGGCAGAACACTTTCCGGCGGACTTGATCCTGCGGCGCTTTTCCAGCCCAAGGCGTTTTTCGGTGCGGCACGTAACATAGAGCACGGCGGCAGTCTTACAGTAATAGCCACCGCCCTGGTGGATACGGGAAGCAAAATGGACGACGTTATATACGAGGAATTCAAGGGCACGGGCAATATGGAGATACACCTCAGCAGAAGACTGTCGGAAAAACGCATCTTCCCTGCCATAGATCCTGCAAGATCGGGCACCAGACGGGACGACCTGTTGCTGTCAAAGACAGAGTACGACGCCATGAACAACGTCAGACGTAACCTTGCGGAGTCAAAAAACGAGCGAGCTTCGGAGCTGATCATAAACACCTTTGCTTCCGCAAAAACAAACGCACAGCTTATAACCGCACTTACAGAAAAGGGAAAGCAATAACATGATACTCATCACCACCGCATTGCGGGCAGAGGCAAAGCCCCTTATTCAAGCCCTTGGGCTAAAGAGCAACAACACTCCCCTGCCCACGTATTCAAGTGATAAATACATCCTTGTTATAACAGGTACGGGCAACTCCGCCGCGGCAACGGCAACAGGCTGGGCTTTGGGAAAATACGGTAACGTTTTGGGCGCTGTCAACATAGGCTGTGCAGGAAGCAGCGATATCCCCATAGGTACCACCGTCATCGGAGAAACGGTGACCTCACAGTCCTCGGGTCTTGTGCAGATCCCGGACATACTCTATCCCTGCCAATTCAAGGGCGCATACGTGCTTTCCTCGGATACCGTAGTAAGGGATACCTCCCTGCCAAAGGATTCCGTGTGCGAAATGGAGGCATTCGGATTTATGCAGGCAGGATGCACCTTTTTGGAAAACGACAAGCTGGCAGTTGTAAAGATAGTCACGGACGACCCGACAAGCGCCGCCACACCCACGGCGGAAGGCGTTACCAATGCTATCTGCAACAGTATTGACGGCATTGCCGACTTTATCGAGAGCTTTTACATACATTGCCACAGCAGCTATAAGAGCTTCGCCCCCGATAAGGGACTGGTGGAGCTTTTGGTGGAAAAATACTCGCTGACTGCGTCCATGACTGCCATTCTACGTTCAAAGTTAACGGACCAGGGGGTGTTTTACCACTCTCAACCCGATATCTCCCTCCTGCCACAGCCGCAGGGTAACACCAAAAGACAAAAGCAGCAGGCTTTCAACGAGCTTTTGTCGCTAATGGCACAAAACAATGCGTCTGTACCCGTGGAGATCCCCACAAATGATGCTCCGCCGCCGAAATTCTTCTCCAGAATATACGTGGAGGATGCCGCCGTATCCTCTCCCATGGCAAAACGTGCCGCTGAAAAGCTCAAAAGTGCGCGGATCGTCACCGTCCCACATTACAAGGCGGTGTTCAACCAACGCAGACAAAACGTAACTCTCCAACAGGCTCGCAAAAACCTTATACTGGCAAGGGCGACGGGGGAGCTTTTGTACAGGGGCTCCGATTACTGCAATTCCTTTGGGTTTGACGAGTTTTATTACTGCTCCACAGTAATGGGATGCGTTTACAACTGCGAATACTGCTACCTCAAGGGAATGTACCCCTCTGCCAACGTGGTGGCTTTTGTCAATACGGAGGATTTCTTCCACCGTATCGAGGAGGTCTGCGGTGACAAAAATGCCTTGATATGCTGCTCCTACGACTCCGACATCGTTGCTCTGGACGGCATTCTGGGTACAGTACCCCTTTGGCTGGACTTTGCCGCAAAGCACCCCAATCTGACATTTGAGCTGAGGACAAAAAGTGCAAATGTTTTGCCCTTTGCAGGTACGCCCGTCCCCAACGTAATAGTGGCATACACAGTCTCTCCCGACAGCGCCGCCCGCCGATTTGAGGCATCTGCCCCGCCCACAAAAAGCAGGCTCGCCGCCGCAAGGACACTTTCCTCCAACGGCTGGAGAGTGCGACTTTGCATGGAGCCGATACTTGCCCCCGTGGTTGAAAAGTCGTATCATTTTGCTCTCATAGACCAAGTGGCAGAGCTTGCATCGGAATGCAGACTTGAGGACGTGGTGCTGGGTGGCTTCAGAATGAATAAGCCCTGCTTTGCGGCCATTGCACGGGCAGAGGGCAACAGCACACTCTTTCATAACCCTTATACCGAGGGCGACGGTGACGCCGTCACGTACAGCGGTCAGGGTGCTTTTGTGGAGGAGCTTGAGGCCTACCTTATAAGCAAAACGTATACTAATGTAGTAAAATACGGTGACGAATGAGCAAATTCAAGGATTTTTCCGAAAAATTCACAAAAAAACATGATTTTTTTGCCATTTGGGTATTGCCAAAATTGAAAAAATAGTATATAATATATATGGTGTGTGCATTGGGCTCACGCCAATAATAATGTATATTATCATATCATAATTGCCCCTATGGCAAACAAACGAGGTATTTATGAAAAAATCCAAAATAGCAGTTGTCATCGCAGCTTTTGCGGTACTGGCAGTTGCGACGGTAATTTTCTTCAGATCCATTGCTCCCACCGGTAACACCCCCGGTGATAACGTGGTGGTAGCGGATCCCACACCGGCTCCGTCAGGTGATATTATTGTTCTGGAAACACCAAAGCCGGGTTATTCCGACATTGGCGGCATCACACCCGATCCCCTTCCCCCGCAGTATTCCACGGAGCCCCTCATTGATGCGTTCAAGGTCATGGTCGATCATGAGTGTATCGGTATCGTTACCAGCGAGGATGCTGTGGACGAGATTATCGAAAAGCTTACGGCAGAATTCTCCAACAGCCAGCATTCAGACGACGTTGTGTGTGAGGTCATAAAGAAGATCGAGATCAAAAAGACTCAGACCTTCTCCAACAACATCACGGACAGCGCACAGCTGGAGGAATGCATATCCGAATGTGTTACCTTTAAGCTCAACGCCTTCAGTCTTTCCGTTGACGGCTACCACATCGGCTTCTTTGCAACGGAGGATGAGTGCCAACAGGTTATCAACACCGCAAAAAACAAGCTGGCAGATATGTATTTTGCAGGCAAAAAGCTCCTCTCAATATCCTTTGACAGAGAGTTTGATATAAAGTCCACCGTGGTGACTCCCGGTGTGCTGAGCGATGACAACGCCATTGACGCTGTTGACATGATTATAAGCAGCAGATTGGTGGAGAAAATGGCAGTAGTTTACGACGCAAGCTCCCTGGAGCAGTTCTACAAGGACAACTCCGTTACAGCTCCTGTGTTTGACTCTGCGCTGGAAGCCATCAACACCACAGGCTCCGCTAACATTTTCTACGAGGAAAGACTCATAAACGTTACTGCCAAGGTGGAATCCTCAAAGGTAACAAGTATTCCCTACTCCACCACGTACACAACAAACAACAAGCTGTCCCACAAGACTTCACGCATAAAGACAGCAGGCGTTAACGGTTCTCTTACCACTTATTATGAGGACACATACGTAAACGGCGAGTACGTCTCATCACAGCAGACCTCACAAAAGAAAAAGAACCCCACCACTCAGGTTATCGAATACGGTACTGCGCTGGGTATTTACGAATACGTTTCAGCCTTTACAGGCAAGGGCACGTTTATGTGGCCCACATCAGGTCAGATCTTCCAGCATTTCTCATGGAAGAACAACAAGGGTCACACAGGTATTGACATTGCGGCAGCCCGCGGCACACCTATCTACGCCGCTGCAGCCGGTACGGTAACGTTTGCTTGTGCCAACGGCGCAAAGTGCAAATGCGGCTGGGGTGCGACCTGGGGCAATCACGTTACTATCAAGCACAACAGCACGTACTCAACAGCTTACGCCCATATGCTTTCATACGTTGTAAAGCAGGGTCAGCACGTTGAAAAGGGCCAGCTGATAGGCTACGTTGGTATGACGGGCGGCGCAACAGGAAATCACCTGCACTTCTCCGTTTTTAAGAACGGTTCACTTATCAATCCTACATACGTAATGTACGGCTATTGATATAAACAAAGGAGAGAATATGAAAAAGCCAAAAAAATATACTGTTTTGTACATCTTTGAGCTTCTATACCCCGTAGTTTTCGGATTGGGCATTGTGGCATTACTGCTGACGTTCTACTTCCGCCTGATGGATGATACGGAGAAAGTTCAGCATTCATCCCCGTTGGAGCTTATGCCTGCGGTAGTAATGCTCGGCGCAGTAGTATTCTTTATTTTATACGCCGCTTGCCGAGTTGTTACTCTGGATGATGACGGTGTGCATTACCGTGATCTTCGCCACAAATATTTTCTGCCTTGGGAGGACGTCAAGTACGTCAAGATAACCTATAACGGCAACGACAAGGTCGGCAGAGGCTCATATATGGTATTGTCCTCGGATCAATATCCCATTCAGCACTCCGACTTCAGAGCATCACAGTCTGATTTTATAGTATTCCGATACAGGATCTCCGCACTTTCCCACATAAGCGAGCATTACAAGGGCGAGATCATCAGAGCAAGAAAATAATCCGACAGCAATTCAATAAAAGTACATCACCCTCTTGCATAAATGCAAGGGGGTTTTGTTTGTGCCCAAGGGTAAGAAATCAAATATAATACCCCCCTCCTCTAAAAAACTCATTTTTCTCTTGACATAGACACAATAATCTGTTAAAATAGTATTGTTCCATAATCTATACTTAACGGAGAATGATTTATGAAAATATGCCTCATGGCAGACCTGCATCTGTCATATAACAAAAGCACCATACAGTACGAAATATGCGATTGGGCTTTTGACCAAATAGCAAAGGATGCTCCCGGGCTTTTGCTCGTGCCGGGCGACATCACTACCGACGGCAATATGGACGCAATGACGTATTTCTTCAAAAAGCTTAGATCCTGCGCTATCCCTTACGTGACGGTAATGGGCAATCGTGACGTGGGAGACCCTGCCACAGCAGAGGAAATATGCAAAATGGCATCCCCCATCAAAAACCGTATATGCGGGCTGGACATTGTAGCGATCAATGCGCCTTACCGCAAAATGGACGACGAGGCAAGGGCATTCCTTGCATCGGGAGAGGATGCAGATATCATCGTGACCCATTTCCCGCCCCAAAGCTCTCACCATGACGACAAGCCCCTGTTCTTGGAGTGGCTGGATAATCACCCCGATACAGTAGTATTCTCGGGACATCTGCATCGCGAGGAGCACAACGGCAACTGCCACCTTATCCGTGCGCTGGATCCTGACAAATCCGTGGGCGCATCCCCCTGTATAACTTATTACGATACCGACACAAAGGAATTCTCCCACGTGTCTTACGATTGTCCATTGCCCGACGATTGGTTTGACTATCTGGGACTGTCCTGCTATAAGATAGAAACAGACTCCGCCTTTGCGGCAAAGCACAATATGCCCGTGATGGAGCTGAGAGAGAACGTATTCAAAGAAGACGAGGCGACTATTGTCAGATGCGTTGAGGAATGGCGTAAGGCAGGCGGAAAAATGCTTTCCATGCACGTGGACGACATCTGCTGGGACAACGGCACCATCGTTCCCGACCCCCTTTTGGCAGAAAGAATACAGCTTGCAAACAAGCTTAAGGTCGACCAGATAACACAACATACCCCCTCCGACCTTTTGATGGGGCAATACTCCCCCGACAAGGTCGACGCCCTTGCCGCATCCCTTGGCGAATACTACAAGGAGCTGCGCAAGGAAGCCGTCATCGCCATAGAGAACAAGCATGCAGACGAGGGTGACCCCATCGGCGACGAAAGACAGTACGGCATCATTCCCTGCGAGGTCATCGAATTTATGCACGCACTGCAAAAGCACGTTGACCAAAGGGTGGGAGTACGCCTTGACGTGGGCCATGCGGTAAACAATCCGCCCCATTCCCACAGGTACACCCAGGGCGTGTGGTACAGCGAAGTGGGCAAATACGTTGTAGGCTATCACATTCACCAGGTGACAAACGACCACGGGCTGGAAAACCACTACCCCATCAGAAATGTTTACGACGAGGTGATGTCATACGCATCATTCTTCAGATGGTGGAACGAGGGCAAGCTGAACAAGGCGCCCCTTATTATGGAAATGAGGCCAAGGAATTCCTACGAGATCAGTATGGAAACTTTCCTAAGACAAAGGGACGAGCAGTCGGAATAACGTACAGATTCCGAGGCACAATATAGTAAGCCCCGATATGGCAAAAGGAGGCTGGCATGACGGATAACACATTCAGTATCACCAATACAGTCACAGTCCCCATCAGGGGTGCAAAAAAAGAGCGTGTATTTCTGCGCGTTTCCGATGCCCACGTGGCGTTTGCATACCCCGATGACAGTCAAGCGGAGCATGAGCACGCCAAAAAACAGACTGCCCTGTGGACGCAAAGCGGCATTGCCCCCATTGACGCATTCAAGAGCTTTATTGCCCTTGCCAATGACAAAAAGCCCGACGGAGTATTCCTCGTGGGTGACATGATAGACTATTACACCGCAAGCAACGTAAAATACCTGGCGGAGCTTTTGGGAGAGCTTGACTCGGAGTACATCTACACATGGGGCAACCACGAAAACGGCTCCTACGGCTTGCCGCTGCCATCAAATGAAGAAATGCGGCAGACCATCGCCCCTCTGATGCATGGCTGTACGGACTTTTACGTAAAAGATCACGACGATTTTTTGGTGGTCGCCATTGACAACAGCGGCTTTGACATTGACGATACGCTTTTGGGCCGTGTGGAGCAGGTGATTGCTACGGGCAGGCCCATCATATTGCTGATGCACGTGCCCATCAGCACCCCCGAATTTGACAAGGTGGCATGGAGCACCCTTGACAAAGACGAAAGAACAAAGCCAAGTGCAATAAAATTTGCACAGATGCTCCGTAACAGCGACAATATCGTCTGCATCATCGCAGGACATGAGCATTTTGCGTGGTGTGGCGAATTTGCCCCCGGCAGATACCAGTACGTTTCCGCCCCCTGCTTTAAGAGATTTGTGCAGGAAATACGGGTAGTGCCGCGGGAAGACAAAACAAATACATAATTAAGGAGAAAGAAAATGTCAAAAGCAATTTCGATCACAAAGAAGGTCTTCCGTACCATCGGCAGACTGCTGTACCCCATCCTGACCTACGTGCCGCCCCTTGTGGCGACGCTGGGCATGATGCTCTACATTCAATTTGTAATGTTCAGCTCGGACCCCTTTGGAGAGTACCTGCAAAATCTTATCGACGCAGCTCACCTTAAGGTGGGACTGTTGGTGTTGATAATACCCTTTATTACGTTTATAACCACGTACTGCATGATGTTTATCAAAAGATCATCACCGTGGGAGCTGGTTTGGGCGTTTGTAGTACCGATAGCGTTTTCGGTAATACTGTACAGTGTATACGTGCCCCTGTTTGAGCTGGATATGACTCACCTTTTTGCAACCACATGGTGGGTGCCCGTAGTAATGTTCTTTATAAACGTGTTTGCGGCGCTTCTGGCATACTCTGCCTATATGCTGATGTGGCTTTTGGGTAAGCTTTGCCTTGGTAGGGAGAACAAAAAGTCATGAAACAGCATACATTGAATAAGAAAGCGGCAACCGCTGTCTCTGCAATAATATCCGTCATCCCTCTGGTGCTGGCTGTTTTGGCAATAGTGTGGAATGACAAAATATCGTGGATGTCCTTCCCTCGCAAGGCTGTGTTTCTGAAGACGGGCTGGCCCGTTATATTCCCCTACGCAGTTTTTATAGTATGCTATTCTGTCACCTGGGCGTTGGAAAAATTCCAACACAAATTCAAGCTTTTGTGGGTGCTTTCACCCGCTGTGGCGGCAGGACTGTTGGCGTGGATACATAACTCATATCACTGTCTGATGGAGGACGGACTGAAGTCATACAACACACCCTTTGCCATACCCTGCATGGCGGCAAGTGTATTTGTGGTAATAGGCGTGGTATGGGCACTCAGAAAGGGTATCAGCTACATCCATCGCAAGCTGCAGGAGGCAAGCGAGCCAAAATCAACCGATAATATTTAATTAAGGAGCCAATATGGTAATATTTTTCTCTGTCGTAGGAGTTCTGCTGGTGGTGGCACTGGCGGTATCTCTCAAAATGTATCTGCAATTCTTCGGCAGGTGTGACGTCAAGCCATATCTTGCAAAGGAGGACCTTGTAAAAGCAAGGCTTGACCCCTTTGCGGACATGATCCTGCCTGCGGAGCATAAGCTATTGACAATTTCCCCCGAGGACATTTATATCAATGCCTACGACGGGATAAAGCTCCACGGAGCGTATTACACAGTTGATGACCCCAAGGGCACTCTGATGCTGGTGCACGGATGGAGGTCGTCGGGCGTAAACGATTTTTCCTGCATAATATTTGAGTACATGGCAATGGGCTACAACGTGTTGTTGGTATCCCAGCGTGCCCACGGCAAAAGCGGCGGCAAGTACATCTGCATGGGCGCAAAGGAAAAGTACGACTGCAAGGCGTGGACGGAGTACCTGGCACAGAGAATGGGTGAGGACCACGGAGTGGTGCTGGACGGCATATCCATGGGCGGCGCCACGGTGCTTAAGGCAAGCGGCCTGGGCTTACCCAAAAACGTAAAGGGCATAATCGCAGACAGCTCATTTACCCACGCACGGGGAGTTATCAAGGAGCTGGCGGTAGCAAACAAAATTCCCCCGTACCCTGCGTTGTGGTTGTTTGAGCTTTGGTTCAGAGTGTTGGGCGGCTGTTCAATGGGCGAAAGCGCCTTGGACGCCATAAAGAACAACACCATACCGCTGTTGCTGCTCCATGGAGAGGCGGACGATTTTGTACCCTGCTACATGACCCGCCAGATCCATGACGCCGCAACCTGTAAGAAAACTCTGTTTACCGTACCCGAAGCAAACCACGGACTCAGCTACCTGTGCAGAAAAGAAGAATGCACAAAGCTGCTGAATGAGTTTTTGGCAGACGTGCTTGGCTAAACGAATATACAATGATCTTTTGTATCTATGCGAGGGATCGTAAAACACTTAACGCCGACCTGTGATCCATGGGTCGGCGTTTGTTATATACGCCTGCACTCCCCCGCATTCCCTGCCCTCGTCAGAGGTAGGCGGGGGTGCGGTGTTTTTCTTGACTCCGTAACCGTATTGTGAGTCCATATTTTTTTGAAGAATTTTTTGATTTTCATCAAAAAACCTATTGACAACGGGCAAAAACTGTATTATAATAATAGTACACTAATACAAAAGGTAGGTGATATGATGAATTGGACCTTGGACAAAGCCCGTCCCATGTGTCCGCAGATATGTGAGCTTATCTGCGTAGGCATAGCAAAGGGGGAGCTTGCCCCCGGGGAAAGATTGCTTTCCGTTAGGGACGTGGCGCTTAAGGCGGGTGTCAATCCAAATACTGTGCAGAAATCCTTTGAGGAGCTGGAGCGCCGCGGGGTAATACATTCCGTGCGTTGCTCGGGCTGGTACGTAAACGAAAATACCGACGCCGCAAGGGATGAGCTGGAGTCTATAAGGATCAAAAAGACAAAGGAATATCTGGCAGAAATGGCGCAGCTTGGCTGTGACACCGATGAGATCGTAAAATATCTGGAAAACTGTAAAGGAGAGAAACAATGAGCGAAATATTAAAATGTGCCGTGCTGACAAAGAGATACGGCAGCACAACAGCATTGGACCGCATCGACCTTACTATCGAGCCCGGCAAGATCGTTGGTCTTTTGGGGCCCAACGGGTCGGGCAAAACGACCTTGATAAAGCTGATCAACGGTCTTTTGACTCCCGATGAGGGAATGGTGCTTATCAACGGGCAAACGCCCGGTGTGGAAACAAAAAAGCTGGTATCCTACCTGCCCGACAACAGCTTTTTGCCGTCGTGGATGACGGCAGAGCAGATAATTGACCTGTTCTGTGACTTTTATGAGGATTTTCGCCCCGAATTGGCGTACGAAATGCTGGAAAGATTGGGTATCCAAAAGACCGCAAGGCTGAAAACATTGTCAAAGGGCAACAAGGAAAAGGTCTGCCTCATACTTGTTATGAGCCGTAACGCCCTGCTCTACGTGCTTGACGAGCCCATTGCGGCGGTTGACCCCGCAACCAGGGACTACGTTATTTCCACCATCATCAACAATTATAACCCCAACGCATCCGTGCTGATCTCCACACACATTATTGCGGACATTGAGCCCGTTCTGGACGAGGCGATATTTATCGACCGCGGTAGGATCGTTCTGCATAAGACCGTTGACGAGATCAGACAGGAAAACGATATGAGCGTTGACTCACTATTCAGGGAGGTATTCAAATGGTAAGAAAGCTTCTTAAACAAGAGATTATATATTATTATCGCAAATTATGTATTTTCATTCCCATCGTGTTTGCGTTTGGATTGTTCGTAAGGCTGTTTGTTGCCATCTGTGGTGATAATACCATCGGCAAGATCATCGTGGGTCTTTCCTACACTACATTGGCAATAGCGTGCATTGGATTGATCTTTCTATCCGCTATTTTGGGAATAGTCCGTTTTTATAAGAATATGTATTCCTCGGAGGGGTATCTGACCTTGACTCTGCCCGTCAAGCATTCGGAGCATATTCTCGTAAAGCTCATCGGCTCCACAGCGGCAGAATTGATCTGTCTTTTGGTCGTTATCGTCACGATAATTTTCTCCATACCGACTGAACTCCTCGGCGAGTTCTTTCTCAGAGTAAAAATGCTTTTGCATTCCCAAACCACATTTTCCGGTGCAAACGGCGTACTCTTTGTTATTGAAATGCTTATCCTGTTAGTGGTTGAAGTTGCATCCGGCAGACTTTTGATCTATGCGTGCATTACCGTTGGACAGCTGGCAAAAAGAAATCGCGTGCTTATGGCTGTGGTAGCGTACTTTGTATACTACGTTGCTTCTCAGATAGTTTCTACTATCGTGGCTGTGATTTCCACGCTTGCATCCTTTACGGGGCTGTTTGACAATATATCTGCTTGGCTGGATAATAACACCGTACTGGCTCTGCACCTGACAAGCATCGGAGGCCTTTTGCTCTCCGCAGCGCTGGGCGCGGCGTATTGGTTTGTGACTCAATACATAATGAGTAAGAAATTAAATCTTGAATAATAAGAAAACACGGATCGTAGGTCTCGCCCAAGGGCACGGGACCTGCATCCGTGTTTTTTGTGCTTTGGCGTATACGGGTGACTGATGAGCACCCGTATTTTATTCCCACCCTGTCACAGGCTCAAAACAAATACCCCCATGCACGTATGCAAGGGGGTAAAAGATGTGATGTAGGACCCGTGCCGAGCATTATTTCTCCGGGGTG
>JAGBHJ010000258.1 GCA_017935525.1 Clostridia bacterium
AGGGACGGTGAGGGTAACGTTGGTCACCCCGGTCTTTGCGGCGACAGAGAGTACAAGACACACATTGCGCTGTGGTGCTTGATGGGCTCTCCGCTTATGCTTGGTAACGACGTCAGAAAGATTCGTCCCGAGATGATAGAGCTCCTTACAAATAAGGACCTCCTCAGGATCAACCAGGATCCCGAGCACAGACCGCCCATCATCAGAAAGATATGGTACAAGGAGACTGCTTTTACGTTCTTCAAGCACCTCTCAAACAACGAGTTCGTTCTTGCATTCTTTAACCTTGGTGACGGCGGCGACAGCGCTGACTTCCGTCCTTGGGAGTACGGTCTGCCCACAACAGCAGGCATCGGACTTAACCTGAGAGAGATCTTTACAGGCGAGACTATCGAGAATGTAAACGAAATGTTCGGCGCAAGCTTGGCTGCTCATGACTGTAAGGTCTATATGGGCACATATTCCGTACTCAAGAAGTGATACGGGCGTGATCATAAAGAAAGGAAGTAACGAATATGGTACTTAATACACCCCCTATGGGATGGAATACATGGAATACATTCGGTGAGAACATCAACGAGCAGTTGATAATGGAAACTGCCGATATGATAGTTGAAAAGGGATATAAGGACGCAGGCTATGAGTACGTTGTTATTGATGACTGCTGGTCCATGAGAAAAAGGGATGAAAACGGACAGCTGGTGGCTGACCCCGTAAAGTTCCCCCACGGCATGAAGTACGTTGCAGACTACATCCACTCCAAGGGATTGAAGTTTGGTATGTACTCCTGCTGCGGTCCCCTTACTTGCGCAGGCTACCCCGGCAGCTTGGATCACGAGCTTGACGATGCGCTGTTCTTTGCAGAAAACGGCGTTGACTACCTTAAGTACGACTGGTGCTATCACCCCATGACTCTTGAGGGCTGGACACTCTACAACAGAATGAAGATGGCTTTGGCTGCTACGGGCAGAGATATCGTGTTCTCCGTATGTAACTGGGGCGATGAGGATACACACTCCTGGATCAGAAAGGTCGGCGGCGACCTGTACCGATCCACAGGTGATATTTTTGACTCCTTCAGATCCATCAAGGATATCATTGACAAGGAGGTTGAAAGATTTAATCAGTCCGGTCCCAGCTGCTACAACGACATCGATATGCTGGTTTGCGGTATGTACGGCAAGGGTAACGTTGGCGGTGACGGCGGCTGTGATACTTTGGGCTACGAAACACACTTTAAGCTCTGGTGTATGCTTTCTGCACCCTTGATGATAGGTGGCGATATCAGAAATCTTGACGAGAGAATGGAAAAGCTCCTTATGAACAAGGAACTCATCCGCATCAACCAGGATCCTGAGCAGAGACCGCCCATCGTAATGGAAAAGGGTCAAGTTCTTAAGCTGTTCAGACACGTTTCCGGCGGCGAGTACGTTTTGTCCATGACAAACTTTACGGATTCTCCTGCTGAATACAAGATATTCAACCTGCCTGACGTGGGCTTCCCGGGTTACGGCGAGTGGGGTCTTGAGCTTTATGACGTTGATACGGGCGAGTATTTTGGCACGTTTACAACTGACGTATGGGTAAAGCGCGTTGAGGCACACGAAACAAAGATGTACAGGGGTAAGGTCGTAAAGCTGAGATGAGTGAACGCTGGGCAAGACCGAAGGCAGAGGAAATGCCGCCCTTAAAGGGAGAGCTTTGCATCAAGTGCGGAAAGAAGCTCATGAACATAGACGTTGGTCTGCACAAAAAGATGATAAACAGAGGTGCACGTGAGTATATGTGCATCGACTGCTTGTCAGAGTATATAGGAGTTTCTACCGACGAGCTGCGAAGAAAGGCAGAAGAATTCAAGAAAATGGGTTGTATGCTTTTTTATTGAATTAAAAAGGGGATACGGGGGTCATCCCTTGTATCCCCCTTTGTTGGTCAAAAGGAGGGAAAAATGAACAGAGGAAATACGTCGATACCAAAATTTCCCAATGATGCAAGAGTATGCTTTGTAGGTGACAGCCTTACGGCCTGCTCCTTTTGGGTGCAGTTTGTGCACGAATACTATCTTGCAAACGTGCCGGGCTCACAGCTTCGTGTGTATAACGGCGGTATTGGAAGTGCGACCATCGACTTTATGATGAATTATATTGAGGAAAACGTTATGGTGTGGGATCCCACTCACGTGGTGATAATGTTTGGTGCTAATGATATGATGCACTACCACGGTGACGACGAGCAACGCACAAACGCAATGTATAACGACCTTAAGAGAATAACGGACGAGTTTATCGGCAGAGGCATCAAGGTGTATCTTGCAACGGAGCCTAATTATTACCACGATATGGAGCTGGTCAGAAACGGCACGTTGAGGCTTGCTCAGGAATACGGAATTGAGTATTGCGATTTCTTTACACTGTTTGATCCTTATATGAAGAAGTATTTTGACGAGGTAATAAGCGACGACAGAATTCATTTTTCCTATATAGGCGAGTGCGTTATTGCAAGGCTGTTTTTGTACTCTCAAGGTTTTGATATCGACATTGAGGACGAAGAAAAAATGCTGGAGAGGATGGAAATGTCCTACTTTGGCGACAGAAAGAACATATTTGACCGAAAGCTGAGGGCAATGTGGTTTGCTGAGGCGTTGATATTGATCGCAGTGATCGGCCAACCGGTTGAGGCAAAGATGAAGCGACTGATGGGCAGAATACCTACAAGGGCTGATGGTGCATGGGGCGATCTGGAGTTTTTCCGAGCAATAGATTATATTGAGATCCGCCCAAATATGGACCTGTATATACAACAGGTTGAGGCGGCAACCGAGCTGATGTTGGCGGAAGCGGCAAAAAAGGCTGAATAAAGGAGATAACATGAGAAAATATTTTAAGATAGTAAACGACAGTATCGTTTGGGACGTAAAAAAAGAGGATTACGGTCACAGAGATAATTATGAGTTTTCTGCAAAGGGTATAGACAGTATCATTGATTACGGCGCAAAGGAAGACGGAGAGCTGATATTGGCAAGATATTCTGCATTCCCCACTTTGAGAACGCGCCCCAACAATACCCACGGTACGCTGGACATCGGATGGGATAACAGCAGACTGCCTACCCTTATGCTCAACGGCGAAAAGGAAAGCGAAAAGCTCACAAAGGTGGTAATCGACGGTATTCTTACGGTTGAGTCTGTAACGTCGTCGGGCGTTAAGGTGGAGAGATGCTTTTTCCCTGATCCCGAAAAGCTGGTGACGTACGAGCAGGTGAAGGTGACAAACACTACGGATAAGGCTGTTGACGTGACGGTAACAGAGGGCATCCCCCAAAATTCCGCAAGAGGCACAAAGGGTGTTTATCTGATAGAAAACGTAACTGATGCAAAGCCTGCAACTCTTTTGCCCGGCGAGGAGATGGAGTACGTAATTTATTACTCCGCAAGGATCTCCCGACTGGATGCAAAGGATGGCTTTAAGTCCTTTAAGATGGAAAATCATGACCCCAAGGCGGCAAAGGCAGCAAGACAGGCAAGGGTAAAGGATTTTTATTCTCAGGCAGCCCTTGATACGGGAAATGAGCTTTTGGATACCATGTACAAATTTGCCAAGGTGCGCGCAGGCGAGAGTATATTTGACACAAAGTGCGGACTTATCCACAGCCCCGGCGGCATGACCTATTATGCCGCAACATGGTGTAACGACCAGGTTGAGTATGCAGGCCCGTGGTTTGCCCTCACCGACGACACTATGGGTGTTTATGCGTCATTGAATGCGTACAAGCAGTATATGCCCTTTATGGGACCTGAGTATAAGATGATCCCTACGTCAGTTATTGCGGAGGGTACAGATATCTGGGAGGGAGCAGGCGACAGAGGCGACGCCGCAATGTTCCTTTACGGCGGAAGCTTGTACACTCTCATCAACGGCAACAGAGTGACTTATGAAGCAATGTGGCCTGCGCTGAGATGGTGCGCAGAGTATTGCAAGAGAAAGACTCTGCCCGAGGGCGTTGTATCATCCGATTCCGACGAGCTGGAGGGCAGATTTGGTACGGATGGACGTGCAAACCTTTCCACATCCACTCTTGCTTACGGCGGCTTGAAGCTGATCGCAATGATCGCTGACCGTCTGGAGAAGCCCAAGCTTGCGGAAGAATACAGAAAGCAGGCTGACGACCTGGCGGTGGCAATTGAGAATTACTTTGGTGACGATATGCACGGCTTTAAGACGTACCGCTACTCCAAGGGCTTTGATTCCTTGAGGGCGTGGATCTGCTTGCCCATGTGCATGGGTCTGACGGAAAGACTGGACGGCACGTTGGAGGCAATGTTCTCCGACTATCTGTGGACGGAAAACGGAATGCTCACCTGTGAAAAGGGTCCCGAAAACAAGAAGGACACCATCTGGGACAGAGCAAACCTGTATGCGTTTAAGGGCGCGTTTATGAACGGCAAATTCGGCGAGGTATGGGATGCGTTTATCACGTACTGCGGTAACAGATTGCTGGGCGAAAGAGTGCCTTACGCAGTTGAAGCATGGCCCGAGGGCTCACAGAGACATCTTAGTGCGGAAAGTGCGCTGTTCTGCAGAATTATTCCCGAGGGAATTTTGGGCATCCGTCCCGAAAGCGCAAGATCGTTCTCATTTATCGCAAGATTGCCCGAGGGATTGGATCACATTACGTTCTCCAATTTCCGTATGTGCGGCGACAAGGTGACTATCAAGATCACAAAGGACGGCTACGAGGTTACGGGCTTTGCCAACAGCATAAAGGGCGCAATAAACGGCGAGAGAGTTGTGTTTGAAACAAAGAGAGAGCTGTAATCGGAAAATACATAGTAAGAGAAAAAGCGGAGAATGCTGATGGGCACGCGCGATAACGAAGGATTAACATAAGTTATTCGAGCGTGCCCATAATGAATTGCCCTAAATGGCATGAATTGGCTTGCGCCGTGAATTGAACTTCGTTCATGAATTGCCTTCGGCATGATAAAGCATAGCAA
>JAGBHJ010000259.1 GCA_017935525.1 Clostridia bacterium
GCTTACGCCATCACAAAGCTTTTGAACAACGGTCTTAAGCTGAGGGATCAGCGCAGAATGCCCGAGGTTTTTGAATACCTCGGCTGGTGCTCATGGGACGCAATGCACATCCACGTAAACCACAAGGGTCTTGTTGAAAAGGCAAAGGAATTCCATGACAAAAACATCCCCGTGCATTATGCAATTATCGACGATATGTGGGCTGACTGTCCCGAACTGTTGGATATCCCCGAGGACGACCACGGCGGCTTTGAAGGCAGTGTGATGCATAAAATTATGGGCACAGCAAAAATGAGGTCCTTTAACCCCTGCCCCGTCCGTTTCCCCCAAGGTATGGAGGCTTGTATAAACGACATGAAGGCGGCAGGTATTCCCCACGTTGGCATATGGTTCCCCATCACAGGCTACTGGGGCGGCTTGCATCAGAACGGCGAGGCGGCATACCAGCATAAGAACGAAACGTTTATTGCTCACACACGCCTCGGCATCAATATGCTCTCCCCCGATCTTAAGTCCGCATTCTCCGTATTGGATGATTTCTGCAGCAGAATAAGATCCTGGGGTGGCGAATTCGTCAAGATAGACGATCAGGGCATCCACGACCCCCATTTTAAGAACGTCGCTCCCATCGGTCACACAGGCAGACAGCTGCAAGCGGCTATTGACAGCACCACGGGCTCAAATTTTGACGGTGCTCTCATCAACTGTATGTGTATGCCGTCGGAATGCTTGTTCAACAGGCGAAACAGCGCCATTACCCGTTGCTCTGACGATTTCCAGCCCGAAAGCCGTGACTGGTTCTACCACAACGTAACTCAATGCTCATACAACGGACTTCTGCAGGGACAGTTCTACGTCAATGACTGGGATATGTGGTGGACGGATGACGAGCAGGCAGTTAAAAACAGTCTTTGTCGTGCCCTCAGCGGCGGCCCCGTTTACGTCAGCGACAAGATCGGCAGATCCCGTCCCGACATCATAAAGCCCGTAGTATTTAAGGACGGCAGACTCCCCCGCTGTGACGAAAGCTGTACACCTACCGAGGATTGCCTCATGGCTGACCCAAAGACAAGCGGAAAGCCCTTTAAGATCAAAAACAGAGTGGGCAGCTCTGGACTTGTGGCACTCTACAACATCGACGGTGACAACAACGCCGTAAAGGGCACAGTATCCCCCAAGGATGCAGGACTTTGTGCCGGAAAATACGTTTATTACGAATACTTCTCACAGACGGCAGGTGTCATGTCATGGGAAGAAGCAATTGATATTACCCTTACCGACAACGACGAGATGAAGCTCTACACATTCGTGCCCGTGGATGAAAGCGGAATCACCGTTTTGGGCAGGACGGACCTTTTTGTGGGAATCAAGGCAGTTGTATCCCGCAGAAAAAACACCGTTCAGCTTTACGAGGGAGGCACCATCGGCTTTGTAGCAACCAAGCCCGTAAACGTGTACGACGACAACGGAAACCCTCTCCAGATCACTCAAAACGGCATACTTTCCATAGTTGAATGTGACGTCGAAAATAAATTCATTGAATTTGAGGATGCAGAATAAAACAAAGACCCACGTTTTTCCGACTCTACGGAACGTGGGTTTTCTTTTTTTGTGTTTTGATGTATAATAATTGGAGCAAATTAAGTACGGAGCAATAATATGGACCAGATAAAAATAGGCAAATTCATATCCAGCAGACGAAAGGAGCAAGGGCTCACCCAGCGCCAGTTGGCAGAAAAGCTCGCAGTAAGCGACAAAACAATATCAAAATGGGAATGCGGCAACGGTTTGCCCGAGGTTTCATTGATGTTGCCGTTGTGCGAGGTGCTTTCCATCAGCGTAAACGAGCTTTTGTGCGGAGAAAGAATAGTAAACGACGACTACAAGCAAAAAGCAGAGGACAAAATGATGGAGCTTATCAAGGAGCGCAACGAAAACAAAAAGAAGCTGATACTCTCCGCAGTAATGGCCTTTATAACAGTCCTCTCGTCATGTATTCTTGTAATGGTATCAGGGCTTTCCACAGAGTTTACCACGTTAACACGGATTGGGCTGATAGTAAGCGCTGTTGTCATTATAATATGCGGCATTGCCTGTGCAGTTGCGCTGGAGTTTGACGCAGGCAAATACGAATGCAGAAAATGCGGGCACAAATTTGTCCCCACCGTTACGGAATATGTTAACGGCGCCCACACCATCACCAGAAGACACCTCAAGTGCCCCAACTGTGGCAAAAAAAGCTGGTGCATAAGGAGGTTGGGGTGAGCCGAGCCGTTCAAAATAATCGGGAGAAAGCCGTCGTAGCCATAATCTTAGGAATGCGATAAAGATATGTACGCAAAAGGCATCTTCCGATAAAGAAGGCTTTTCATCGAACTCAATATAACGCAAATCGGCAGAGGGAATGATCTCTCTGCCGCAATTGTTTCTTTTGCTGATTCTCTTTTGATAATAACGGAGAATTCTCTCCGCCTTTTAATTCATTACTACACAAATACCCGGCTTTGCTCCGTCTTCAACAGACTTCAACCAGCCCTCTATGCATAGAGCGTCCACCAGTTTATCGATATAATTAAATCGATAAACAAGAGCACCTACATATTCGGCAGTCCGTTTAATATGGGCAGGGGCATGATCCGATACTATTTCTGCCGCCACACCGGAGATCTCACGATTCAATTCTGTTAGTATTTCTATTGACTCTTTTAATATGATCTTTAATTCATCATATTCATCCAATGTCCAAACAGCAAAATTGGGCTTTTCATTTTTAACGTACACAAGCTCTGTCAATACCTTTTGCCACTCATCAGGCAAATACTCAAAGCAATCTGCCGCCACAGCCACGATAGGTGTTGTCATATTACTCTCAAACAGCTGTGAGTGGAGTGTTTGTGAGAAATTCATTGCAACAACGCTTCCTCTGCCGTCATCGGAGGGGCATCCATTGTATATTCCTTGAATTCCATGAGGAGTCTCACAGCTTTCACTTGATGCATAGCTCCTGCCCCAAACAACTCCCTTTCCGCCTCCTCCGTTTATCAAGGAATAAGGACCGTCATCAGGCAGATCTCCATAGTTTCTTTGTATGTCACCATCCGTCTCCATCAACGCATAATGAATACACAACAGGATCTTTTGCCACCTCATAAGATTTTCATCTGAAAAACGGCCTTTGTAGCGTTCTTCAAACATATCCGAAACCTGTACCAAGGTTGATACAGCAGAGCTTATGACTACATCCAGTTTTTTATCGATAGCATCGTTGCACTCCTCTGTAAAAACAGGAATATTTGTCAAATACTTTCCATTTTTTGTTACAAGATACTGTTTCTCCTGCAAAAGTCTTATTTCATCCTCAACGTACGGTACAGAAACGCCCAACTCCATGCTGATCTCCTGCACCGTTACAGGGCAATAGTACGCCGCAGTCAATATGTTTCCTTTTATCTTTCTGTTTGAGAAATCGCGGTATTCCTCTGAATCACCTGCTTTTGTCCCCCAAAAGTCAATTTCAAAGCCGTTTGGCTTATAGCTCTTTTCTCCGTATACTCTTTCCATATTCATACCGTCCTTTAATATTTTTCTGGCACGGAACAAATAATATTTTACCATTTCCGTGCTGACACCCAAAATCTCTGCTATTTTGCTGCAGGAAAGGTCCTGTATGTAATATAATACCACCACTTCTCGGTATTGCTTGGACAAAAGAGATAACTCTCTGTGCAACAAATTAAGATCTTCATTCTTAACCATTATTTCCAATGTCGAATCAGTAGTGTCTGGAGTATCTTCAATATCAGTCAGCTCGTACTTGCTGTACTTTTTTCTCAGATGATCCTTATACGTATTTTCCGCGATCTTCCACATAAAGC
>JAGBHJ010000260.1 GCA_017935525.1 Clostridia bacterium
AGAAAAAACGTGGATATCGCCGTGCTGGAAACGGGCATGGGCGGCAGACTGGATGCGACCAACGTTTGCAAGCCGATAGTTTGCATTATTACCGCAATGGGACTTGACCATACCCAGTATCTGGGTGATACCATTGAAAAGATCGCCGCAGAGAAGGCGGGTATAATAAAAGAAAATACCCCCGTGGTGCTCTATCCTGAGCAGGAGCCGGGCGCAAGGGCTGTGGTAAAGAGTATAGCAGAGAGCCGAGGCTCAAGGCTGTTGGACGTAAATGAGGCTGCGTTGAATATTAAAAGGTCGTCAATAGAGGGTAACGTGTTTGACTATGCCATGGGGCAAAACAGGCTTGACGATGTTACAGAGGCGCTTATTGGCGAGCATCAGGTGAGAAATTGCGCTACGGCACTCACCGCATTATTTGAATTAAAGGATCAGGGATTTGAACTGAGCAAAAACGATATACTTGAAGGCTTAAGAAAAACGGGTTGGCCGGGTAGGTTTGAGATCGTGTACAAAAAGCCGTTGGTTATATTTGACGGCGGACATAACGAGCAGTGCATGAAGGCACTTGTAAAGTGCGTGGATATGTATCTGGGAGAATATAAGAAGATACTTGTTTTCTCCATGTTTGAGGATAAGGATTGCCAAAGCTCGGCAAGACTTTTGCACGGCAGATTTGACTACCGCATCATTACACAGATGGTGCATCCCAGACGGGCAACTGCCGAATATATCGCACAGAGGTTTGACGAGGAAGTACATATCATAAGGGACACAAAGGAAGCACTTACCACAGCTGTTGAAATGGCAAAGGCTGACGAGGCAAAGGGCATAAGGTCCATGGTGCTTGTGTGCGGATCGTTAAATCTTTTGGAGGAGATATTGCAGGGCTGAAGACTTTGAAAGAGTATATGTAAAGCTTGTTTTTGCGTACGTTTTTTCTTTGAAAAATAAGTAAGACGTACGCAATTTTTTATGTCGAAAAACACGGATATATCCGATAATTTATGACTATAAAAATTTGTCGGAAAAAATATTTAAAATGTTAGAAATTCACTGTTGACATGTCATTTGAAATATGCTATAATATAATGAGTTTGATTAGAAGCATTAGGCATAAAGGACAAGAATTTGGAGGTAATTATGGAAGGCGTAGTATTTAATTTGCAGAGGTTTTCGTTGTTTGACGGACCCGGCGTCAGAATGGTAGTATTTCTGAAGGGTTGCCCATTGAGATGTAAATGGTGTCATAATCCTGAGGGCTTAAAAAAGAATCCCCAGATGATGTTTAATGCAGGACGTTGCATTGGTTGCGGCGACTGTGTGGAGGCTTGTCCCAACGGATGTCATAAGATGATAGACGGACTTCATGCATACATAAGAAATAATTGTACCGATTGCGGTAAATGCTCCGAGGGCTGTTACAGCGGAGGCTTGACCTATACGGGAAAATATATGACGGCAGAGGAAGTGCTTAAGGAAGTAAAAAAGGACGTTCCCGTTTACAAGGAGAGTGGAGGCGGTGTTACACTTTCCGGCGGCGAGCCCTTGTTCCAGGCTGATTTTGCCATTGAGATCGCAAGGCTGTCAAAGGAGGCAGGCATCAATACTTGTATTGAAACGTCGGGCTACGGTGACAGCGACAAGCTCAGAGAGCTTATCAAGTATATGGACAGATTTTTGTTTGACTACAAGGCGACGGGGGATGCAAAGCACAAGGAGCTTTGCGGAGTTGAGCAAAAAAAGATACTTGAGAACCTTGCCATCATAAACGAGGCAGGTGTGCCTACGGTACTCAGATGCCCCATAGTTGTAGGGCTGAATGACAACAGAGAGCATCTGGAGGGTATTGCGGCAACTGCCAAGAGGTTCGACTGTGTTGTGGAGATACAGCTTGAGCCTTACCACAGATTGGGAATCTCAAAATCCCACCAGCTTGGTGTTGAGCCTGACTTTGAGGGCGAGGTGCCGGCAAACGAAGATATGAAAGAGTATTGCAGGATAATTGAGGAATTGTCCGGCAAAAAGACGACAATTAGTTGATAGGAGGAAAACAAATGTACGAATTTAACGATTACAGATCAGTAGAACAGCCGATTCCTTTTTCGGAGAGAGTGGAAGCTATCAGACAGAACATTCTCCCCAGACTGAGAAAAAGAAATCAGAGAGAGGGAACTCACATTGAGCCCATCGATTCAGGCAACAGAAACCCCATGGCGGACGCATTTGAGGAAATGCCCGATGCGCCTTACGTAATTGCACTTGCACACGGTATCGTAAGAACATGGCTTGATACTCCCTGCCTTATCTATCCCCACGAGGCAGTAGTAGCTATCACCAGACCTGTTTATCCGATAATGGAGCACTTCAGCTTTGGTATTGAGTTTGAGGATTGGGTATACGATCAGAAGGGATACTCCAATAGCGAAAGAGAACGTGTAAACAAGCTTCGCGAAAGAATGACTCCCATGGATTTCTGGCATATGGATAATGCGGGAAAAGAGCGTTACGGCGCAGAGCATTACAGAAAGATCACCAACGAGGGTATGTTCTGGGCAGGCGGTTACCAGGGTCATACCATCCCCAATTACGTAACGTTGCTGGAAAACGGCCTTGACGGTATGCTGGAAAAGATCGATTTCTGGGAAAAGCACAACGCAGAGGATCAGGCTACAAGAGATTTTTACGAGGCAAACAGAATAATCGTAAGAGGTATGTCTGCTCATTTGGAGAAATACGCTGCATTTGCTGCAGAGCTGGCAGAAAACGAGACTGACGAAAAACAGAAGCTCTACTATCAGCAGATCGCTGAAAACTGTGCTTACGTTGCTCACAACAAGCCCAAGACACTTTATAACGCAGTACAGCTTATGTGGATCCTTTCCTTGTGGGATTGGGTTGACTGCCTTGGCAGAGTGGACCAGTATCTGTACCCGTTCTATGAGTATTCCTGCAAGAACGGTGACGTTATCCCTGTTGAGGATTCCATCGCATCCATCATCTTTAAGATCTGGGAGGGTGGCGCTCACAACGTAACACTCAGCGGATGCAAGCCCATTGACGGCTCCGATGCAACAAATGACCTGTCATTCCTTATTTTGCAGGTTTTGAGAAATATTCACGATACACATCCCCGTATATGTGTAAGAATCAGAGAGGATGCCCGTGCAGACCTGCTTGACCTTATAGTTAAGATATGGAGCGAGGGAATGTCCGATCCTTCCATCATCAGCGATACAAACGTTATCCCCGGTCTGCAGAGGATCAGAATTCCGATCCAGGATGCAAGAGATTATGCAACACTTGGCTGTCAGGAGGTTGAGATCCCCGGTAAGTCCAACACAGGCTGTGAGGACGGCTCATTTAACGTTGCAAAGGTATTTGAGATCGCAATGCGCGGCGGTAAGAGCACAAGAGATCCCGAGTATCAGCTGGGACCTGTTACAAAGACGTTTATGGAGTGCGAGACATTTGAGGAATTCTACGACAGCTACAAGACACAGCTTGAATATTTTACAGAGATACACACGTTCCTTTGCTCAAGAGGCCAGGAGATCAGAGCTGCAAACCACGCAAAGCTTGTAAAGGGTGTATTTACGGACGGCGTTCTTGAAACAGGTAAGAACCACGACGACGGCGGTCCTATCTACGGTCACGGTGTTATCGAAACTGCAGGTATCGCCGCAACTGCTGACTCTCTCACAGCTATCAAGAAGCTGGTATTTGAGGAGGGCAAGATCTCCAAGGAAACTCTCCTTGCAGCAATGGCAGCAAACTTTAAGGGCTACGAGAAGGAGAGACAGATGCTCCTTAATGCGGCTCCTAAGTTTGGTAACGATGACGACTATGCGGATGAGATGGCAGTAAGAGTTCTTAACGATTACTGGGACGAGATCGCAAAGTATAAGTCAGTAAGAGGCGGCGTTTATACAGGTGCTTGCTCACTGCTTACAGGTGGTATCGGCTACGGCGAAAGCATGAGTGCTATGCCCGACGGCAGATACGCAGGTGAGCCTCTCGGCAACACAATGGGTCCCCGCCCCGGTGCAGACCATAACGGCGTTACTGCAATGCTGAATTCCGTTGCAAAGCTTCCTCTCCACAAGGGTGTTGGCGGTACAACGTTGAACGTTATCTTTACAACAAAGATGCTCGCAACTCCGGAGCAGAGAAAGAATATTGCCGCAGTTGTTAAGAATTACATGGCAACGGGCGGTCAGATGGCTCAGATCACAACTGCAAACGTTGAGGACCTTAAGGATGCAAAGGAGCATCCGGAAAGACACGGCAACCTCATCGTTCGCGTAGGCGGATACAGCATCCAGTTTGTTCAGCTTGATGGCAGAACACAGGATGAGATAATAAGCCGTTACGCAGCAGGCTGAGGGGTTACCTGATACTGTCGAATCGTATATTGAATGGAGGGCAAATCTAATGTTTAAGTATACAATGATTGACGAAAAATTGGAGCTCACAGAGCGAATGAAGGCTGTAAGGCTGGATGTCCTGCCAAGACTCAGACGCCAGGAGCAAAGAGAGTCTACGGATATAGAGCCGATCTCCAATGGATGCAGAAATCCGTTTGCTGACGTTTTTGAGGCGGAGCCGGAATCCTCCTACGTTATAAAGCTTGCAAAGAGCATAGTAAAGTCTTGGGTGGATACACCCTGCCTGATCTATCCTCACGAGGCGTTGGTCGGTATTGCAAGACCGGGCTATCCCATTATGGAGCACTTCAGCTGGGGAATCGTGTTTGATAACGGCGTGCTCAAGCATGGTGGATATCCTGCAAGCGAAAGGGAGAGGTGCGAAAAGCTCCGTGACGTAATGACTCCATTGTCAGCGGCACACGTTGGCGCTTGTGCAGCTAAAACGTATAGCAGAGAGCTGCATATCAGAGTCTGCGAGGAAGGTATGCTCATGGCAGGCGGATTTCAGGGGCATACCATTCCGAATTACGTAACATTGCTGGAAAACGGTCTTGACGGTATGCT
>JAGBHJ010000261.1 GCA_017935525.1 Clostridia bacterium
GTAACGTATGCGTTTTTGCCGTCGGACGTAACGATAATGTTGTCACGAATGCTTTCTACAGCATCAAGAATACCACCCTGGGTGTAGCTCATCAGGTATACGTTTGTACCTTCCTTATCAGCCAGATACTGGTACGACGTCGCCTTGCAATTATTCAGACGGGAAAGCTCCGTGCGCTTTGTCATACCAACGTAGAATACGTTGTCCGTCTTTATTCTGCTGAGCTTGCTATCCTCCCAAACAGGGATCTTAAATCCACACTCATCATCCAGCATTGCTCTGATCTCGGCAACTGCGTCCCTGATCATCTGTGTTTCTTTCTCTGCATAAACAAATGTTGCTGCAGCCTCGCCATCCTGCACTATAAAGTACGCGTCCGCAGGTATTACCTCGGGTGTGGGCGTGGGCACGGGCGTAGGCTCGGGAGTAGGTGTTGCCGTTGCGGTAGGCGTAGGCTCGGGTGTGGACTCGGGAGTGCTTGATGCTGATGACGAGCATCCTGCAATACTCATGCATCCCATTACGACCACCAGAACGATCGCCAAAGATTTCTTAAGAAAATTCATTATAGTATCCTCCTTTTTTCAGATACAGAAATTATATCATATTTTTATAAAAAAACAAGGCCCTTTTAATAATAAACCCCGCGGGGTCATGTGATTCGGTATATTATTTACATTATTTTGTTCTTATGATAAACTGTGATGCTCTTGTCATTGTAAGTGTGAGCCCGTTATCACCGACGGAAGCATTCTGACAAGTGGAAAGATCCTCCCACTCTCCGGTTTCAGCGTTAAACCACTCAACGCCGCCCTTAATTCCGGTGAGAGTTACGTCGTGCTCGCCGCCGTCGTTGTCACAGCAACGCTTATCCGTTACGATTATCGTGCCGTCCTCAAAGAAGCTCAAAACTGCATCACAGCCTATCACGTTGCCAATGTCGCCATAGCCCGTGTAAGGTACTACCTCGGGTGAATATGAGCCGTCAGCATTTGCCAGATGGTAAACGATGTCAAGCTTCTTGTCAAAAAGCATTGCGCCGACCACGTTTGCGTAGTCGTTTGCATTCTTTGCTATGTACCAGCGGTGAGTCTTTTCGTTGTCCTTAGTATATAATCCGTAATCATGGCCTGTATAGAATACAAACTGCTCAACGTACTTATATCCGTAAGCAAGTGCAAGATTCATCTGCCAATTCATAAATTCTTGAGAAATATCAGCTCTGCCCTCTAATCTGCCGGCTTCACCGCCTACAATTATGCAAGCAATAATCATACCAGCGTCTCTGGAAGCGTCGATAGCGATGTTTCTGTTGATTTCCAGGTTGGAATACCAGTATTCCTCATACATAATGGGCTCACCACCCAAAGCAATGTCTCCGTTTTCATCAACGCACCAGAAGGGATATCTGTCAAAGCAATAATAGTCGGGGTTTGTAATATTGAGCAACTGGTTATATCTGTGGAGAGGATCGTCTACCCAGATTTGGCCTGTCAAGGGACCCATATTGATATAAACAGGTCTGTCCTTGGTGTCGTACTTATCAAAAAGGTCCATAACGTCTCTGCAGTAGCTGAACGTTTCGTCAGACAACGGCTCATCATAGAAGCCCCACTGCTCAATGCCTTCAATATCACCGAATGTTTCTACAGCGTGCTTTATGCAATCCTCAAGGGCGGCATAATCCTTTGTAACACCGGTGGGATAACCTTCATGGTCCTTCTTCTGATAATGTTCGTTGGAGAAAGCATACAAGCGAGTTGTTATACCAACTGAATAGAACTTGTCGATATACTTTTTCAACGCTTCAAGATCAAAGTTTGCATTGGTTCTGTATCCGGATTCCCAAACAGTTATCGTGGAAACACCAAAATCTATTATGCTTTGGAACGTTTCTTGATCCTTTTCATTCCAAAGATCAGGGTCGTAAGTTGAGAACGTAGGTGTGCCGTAGCCGGAAATAGTAAATCTGTCCCATGCATGGTCAACCTCAGCAAGCTGTCTGTCCTTTAATCCGAATACATCGGGTGTAACGTATGCATTCTTGCCGTCGGACGTAACGATAATGTTGTCGCGAATGCTCTCTACCGCCTCGCGAATACCGCCCTGGGTGTAGCTCAAGAGATAAACGTTGTTGCCTTCCTTTTCTGCAATGTACTGATAGGACGTTGCCTGACCCATGCGGGAAAGCTCCGTGCGCTTTGTCATACCAACGTAGAATACATTGTCCGTCTTGACTCTGCTGAGCTTGCTATCCTCCCAAACAGGGATCTTAAATCCACACTCATCATCCAGCATTGCTCTGATCTCGGCAACTGCATCCTTGATCATCTGTGTTTCTTTCTCTGCATAAACAAATGTTGCTGCAGCCTCGCCGTTCTGCACGATAAAATATGCGTCCGCAGGTATTACCTCGGGTGTAGGCGTGGGCACTGGCGTGGGCTCGGGTGTGGACTCGGGAGTGCTTGATGCTGATGACGAGCAACCTGCAATACTCACCAAGCTCATAACCAGCACCAGCATTACTGACAAAAGCTTCTTAAGAAAATTCATGATAATTTCCTCCGTATTGTTATTTATATGGCATCAACACCATATCAAAATGCGTCATCCGCATTTCATGTTTATTGTACCACACTAATATAAAAAATGCAATACCCCCCGGCAATTATTAACACTTTGTTCATAACTGTTTATTTATTTTGTTTTTGACGATTTTATAAATATTTATTCCATATTATACCGAGTTTTATCATATTTTGCAAATATTGATTGCATAATGAGTAAAGGATCACCCTCAAAAAATTTTTTATTTTCCTAAAAATATCAGCCCCGCATAGCAGGGCTGACACATATCACTTTGTTCTTATAATGTACTGGGAGGATCTTGTAAGCTTCAGCTCCAAGCCCTGCTCCGTCCTCTTTGCGTTCTTACAGGTCTCTATCAGCTCCCACTCACCGCTTATGCCGTTGAACACCTCAACCTCGCCCTTGATGCCCTCAAGGGTAACGGTATGGTCTCCCCCGTCAATATCACAGCAGCGCTTATCCGTCACGATCAGAGTGCCGTCGTCAAAAAAGCTGAGCATAGCATCCTCGCCCGTCACCTTGCCGAGGCCTCTGTAACCGAAATACGTCACAGTGCCAAAGCTGTAATGGTTTTCCTCAATATCGGGATACTCATGCTTATATCCGTCGTGTCCAAGAGGTACGCTGCTGTTGCGCAGATGGAACACCGCATCAAGCCGCTTGTTTAACAGCATATTGCCCACGGTTTTTGCGTACATATTGCACTTTCTGGCGATATGCCAGCGGAACGTAGGTACGTTGCCCTTGCCCAGCATACAAAAATCATGAACGGGATAGTACACGTACGACTCTAAATACCTGTAATGATACGCCAGCATAAGGTTTACCTGCCAATCCATAAACTCCTGGGTAATATCATATCTTTCCGGGTCTGCGCCCACCTTTATGGCGCCAAGAATTGCACCGGTATTCCTGCCTGCGTCAATGGCGTAGCTTCTGTTCTGCTCCAGATTTGCATACCAGTTGTCCTCGTACATAACGGGTCTGCCATCCTCCGTAATTCTGAAGGGGTATTTATCGTAGCAATAATAGTCGGGATCCGTCCACTCGCCCAGATTGTCATACACCAGCTCGCCGTTACACCAATCCTGTAACGTCACGGGGCCCATATTGATATACACGGGGCGGTCCATAGGGTCGTGCTTGTGGAAGCACTCTCGGATAAATCCGCAGAATTTAAGCTGGTTGTCAGCCAAGGGCTCATCATAAAATCCCCACTGACCAATTCCCTCAAGGTCACCAAGCACGTCCACCACATGCTTTACCGCGGCATCTATCTCATCAAGCTGTCCTTTGTCAAAAAGCTCCTGCAGTCTGCCGTTATTCAGCGCATACGGCCTTACCTTTACTCCGTGGGAGTAGAATTCGTTTATAAACGCCCTTGCCGCTGCAATGGAACCCTCATTTTCCACAGAAAAGCCCATGGGAGCCTCCTCTGCACCAAATTTTACAATGTCGTCCAGAGTGCGTCTGTCCGTATCGTTCCATTTTTGCGGATCATGGCTCGAAAACGGCGGCGGACCGTAGAACGACACCTTAAACTCGCCAAATGCGTCCATTTTGTCGGGCAATAACGTATCCACAGTACCAAATGCTTCTTGCGGGATAAAAACATCCTCACCCTCGCAAACAAGGCTTTGAGTTATTCTGTCCAACGCCTGCACCACGCCCTTTGTGGTATAGCCCAAGGCGTAAACGTTGCCGTCATGCTCCGCCACAGTATTCTCGTATGACGTTGCCTCGCCCATCAGGCACATTTTTGCCCAACGGTTATTGCCCACGGATAACATGGGGAGAGCCTCGTTGACCTCGGTATCCTTCTTCACCTCAAGCACGGGTACTTTTGTCACCAATCTGTCGATTGCAGACAGCTGCTGCTTGCCAACCTTGGCAGATCTTATTACGGTCAGAGTGGGCTTACCGCCCTTAACAATATAAACGTTCATTATTAAAGCCTCCGTTTTGTTGTTGTGATACTATTATAGCACATATTCCCTCAAAATTCAACGCAGGACAAAAGTGTTTATTTATCGATCTTTTCGGAAACTATCTCCACCCACGTGGGTCTGAAGCCGCATTTGATGGCATTTCTCGCCGAGCCGATATTGCTCCATGCACAGCAATAAAATGGCACCTTTTCCAGCTTTAGTATTTCCGCCGTCAGTCTTGACGTCAATGCAGACGCTATTCCCTGCCGTCTGTATTGGGGCAAAACGTCAATACCTATCTGATACATATCCTCTCCGTCTGCCGAGCAACCCGCAAGGCCTATCAGCTCGCCGTTATGGTACGCACCAACGCCCAACACGTCAAGCTCACGCCTATCCTCACAAAGGGCGTTACCCCATTGGGGCAGGTAAAGCTCCTCAAAATCGTTATGATACAGTACTTTCGTTTCGTACCGGCATGGCAATATCTTAACCAGGTCAAGATCGGGTAAGAAAAAGTATTTTTCA
>JAGBHJ010000262.1 GCA_017935525.1 Clostridia bacterium
CTATAGAAACCAAAACTGAAAGCGATCTGAATGGAAATCAACTTGGTCTGTCTTCACAGTTGGAGTCGGAAACGGGTTGGATAGACTACAATGCAGGTCAGCTGGTGGACGGCGTTTCCATGGAGGAGATGAGCAAGGATTTCTTTGAATACGTGCTGGCGTTGGCTTCCGGCAAGGTGCTGGCAAAGAACGAGATCAACGGCTATAAGGAGATATCCATATTCAAGGATGGCGTAACTCTGTAAAATTTTACAATTTGTTCATAAAAAAGCCGATTAAACACTTGATTTTTTTTGAAAAATAGGTAAAATATTAGTATAGGCAGAATATGCTGAATAAGAATGCGATATCAGACTGTATTGCAGCCTTTGTATATATAAAATTTCAGGAGGAAAAATAAATGAATGTAGTGCTTGAAAATGAAAACGGTACGATAAATATATCTACCGACGTTATTGCCGCGATCGTTGGCAACGTTGCACTCAACAGCTATGGCGTTGTAGGTATGTCTGCAAGAAGACTTACGGATGACGTTGCAGAGCTTTTGGGCAGAGAAAGTGTGACCAAGGGCGTAAACGTAGAGGTTGAAGAAAATCAGGTAACTGTTTCAATGCATGTGGTAGTAAAATACGGAATAGCTATCAATACCGTTGCAGATAATATCATCAGCGCAGTAAATTACACAATAGAAAATATGACCGGAATTAAGGTATCCTGGATCAAGTTCTTTGTAGAAGGGGTCAGACTTTAATACAAGGGGTCTGTAAAAGGTATTTGTTTTGAATTGTACAACAATAAACGGTGAATTGCTCAAGGATATGTTCTATTGCGCAGCACGCAACCTTGAGGATAATAAGGCATTTATAAACGAGCTGAACGTTTACCCCGTTCCTGACGGTGATACGGGTACAAATATGTCGCTCACAATGCAGTCCGCACTTAAGGAAGTGGCAAAGACAACAAACATCACGGCAACCACCATTGCCAATGCAATATCAACGGGTGCTCTTAAGGGCGCAAGAGGTAACTCAGGTGTTATCCTCTCCCAGATATTCAGAGGCTTTTCCAAGGGTCTTTCCGGCAAGAATGAGATAAAGGTATCCGACTTTGCCGATGCCCTCCAGTCTGCGGCAGATAACGCCTACAAGGCGGTTATGAAGCCCAGCGAGGGTACGATCCTTACAGTTGTAAGGCTTACTGCAAAAAGAGCAGTTGAGCTTAAGAGAACTGCCAAGAACTTCGAAATGTTCTTTGCAGAGGTATGCAGGGCGGCAAAAACAGCCTTGGATCAGACACCGGAGATGCTCCCCGTACTTAAGCAGGCAGGCGTTGTTGACTCCGGCGGTGTGGGCTTCTATTGCATCATAAAGGGCTTTGAGCAGGCATTGGAGGAGGATATCGACCTTGACCTTAAGGAGTACGAGAAGACCACCGAAATGCAGTTTACCCAGGTAAGCGTCGATGACTTTGTTGACGAGCACGACCTTGAGAATATCAAATTTACATACTGCACAGAGTTCTTTGTATATGAGTCTGACAGTATTTTCCCCTCCAACATTGAGGAGATATTCAAGACGGAATTTGACCCCAAGGGCGACTCCATGCTGGTAATCCATCAGGACGGTGTGGTAAAGACTCATATCCACACAAACGTGCCTCTTGAGGTGCTGTCCTTTGCCGTTAAGTACGGCGTACTGCAGGACGTTAAGGTAGAGAATATGCGTCTGCAGAACGAGGAGCTTAAGGCGTCAAAGGGTGATCAGCCCAAAAAGGACATTGGCATAGTAGTTATATCCATGGGTGACGGCATTACGGAGATCGTAAAGTCTTTGGGTGCAGACGTTATCGTTGGCGGCGGTCAGACTATGAACCCCAGCATTGAGGATATTGCCCATGCGGTGGAAAAGGCCAATGCCGAGCACGTTATCGTATTCCCCAACAACAAGAACATCATCCTTGCAGCAGAAAGAGCAAAGGATCTTTGCGAGGACTGTGACGTAAGGATAATCCCCACAAAGAGCGTTCAGCAGTGTATCTCCGCAATGATCATGTATAACCCTGATGACGATATCGATACCACCGTGGAAAGCTTTACGGAGATATCATCCAAGGTGGCGTACGGTCAGATCACAAATGCGGTAAGAGATACGGTTATTGACGATATTGACGTACACGAGGGTGACTATATCGCGCTGATCAAGAACAAGCTGAAGGTATCCGGTCCCGACCTTTTGGCTGTATCCAAGGAGATGATCGCACAGATGATGTCCGAGGACAGCTCTCTGGTGACTATTTACTACGGCGAGGACTCCACACAGGAGTTTGCAGAGGAGCTTGCGGCATACGTAGAGGAGACCTACGACTATGTTGACTGTGAGGTCTACAACGGCGGTCAGCCCGTATACGACATTATGGTGTCAGTTGACTGATAGGTAAACAATAATAGCCTTCTCCTGCCGTCATCAAAGAGATGGCGGGGAGAGGGCTTTATTTTACGGTAATAATATGGCAAAGAAAAAGAATTACAAAAGCAGCAAAAGCAGATACACAAAGAAAAAGGGAATACTCCATTATCTGGGCAATATGGTGCTGAATTTCGGTCAGCTGTTCTTCCTTTTGTGGGAGGTGGCGATAATCGTGGCGGTGCCGGTGATGTTTATAATATTCGGCGTGCTTAACAAGCTGCCCTGGTGGTACTACATAGCAACAAACGGCGGCTACCTGGCAATTCTGGCGCTGGCAGATGGGCTGGCATGGCTGGTGGTTACAAAGCTTGTAAAGACGGAATACGTCCCCAGGTATAAAAAGATTGCCCAGATGGCAAAGGATGTTTTTGCAGACAGATAACGATATGGAAAACAGATTACTTGACAGTACGGATAAAATAAAGGGTATAGGCGCAAAAAAGTCCCAAAGCCTTGCATCAGCAGGGATAACCAACGTTGGGGAGCTTTTGCGCTGTTTTCCGTTGAGGTACGATTTTTACAGGTTTTACGACGACCCCGCCAAAATAGAGGAAAACGGCAAATGTGTGTTTTATGCCGAGTATAACGGCGGAGCTACAAAGCAGTATGCAAAGACCGTAGGCTTTTTTGTAAGGTGGAGAATAAAAACCGGGACAAGGGACGTGCTTTTTACGTGGTTCAATCAGCCCTACGTACTCAATTCTCTGGAAAAGGGCAAAAGATACTGTATCAAGTGCGACGTTCAGCTGAAAAACGGCGTTTATCAGGCGATCAATCCGCATTTTTCCTCCACGGAGCAATATACCCACAGCGTGCTGGAGCCGCAGTACAAGCCCATTGATGGCATAGGCAAAAGCGAGCTGGTGAATTTTATAAAAAAGGCGTTAGACTATGCGGAAATAGACGACAGCAACGACCCGATACCCCATCTGCTCCGCCAAAAATACGACATTCCGCCCTACGGCAAGGCGCTGAGGAGCATCCACACTCCGCAAACGGAGGAGGAGTGCATCCGTGCTAACAAAAGACTCATATTTGAGGAGTTCTTTATGTTCAGAATACGCCAGAAGCTCTGGGCAGGAAAAAGGGGAGAGGGGGACGCCTCTGCAATATTCGACAAAAAATGTATCGATGAATTCAAGAGTCTTTTGCCGTACAAGCTGACGGGCGCACAGCAAAAGGCGCTGGATGACGTTGCAAGGGATCTTTTGTCAAAAACGCCCATGAACAGAATAATCCAAGGTGACGTTGGCTCGGGAAAGACTGCCGTTGCCTTTGCCGCCTGCTGGATGACCAAGTGCGCAGGGTATCAGTCCGTTATAATGGTGCCCACGGAGGTGCTGGCAAGACAGCACTATGCGTCCTTTGGGGCTACCTTTGGCAATGCCGATATAAAAGCAGGTCTTTTGGTGGGCGGGATGAAGCAATCGGAAAAGAAAAGCGTCATTGAGGACTTTGCCCAAGGCAATATCCACGTGCTGATAGGCACTCACGCAGTGCTGGAGGAAAGAGTCAGCTCCGACGGCATTGGACTTGTAATAACCGACGAGCAACACCGCTTTGGCGTCAAGCAGAGGATGAGCCTTAAAAACAAGGGCAGACCGGTCAATATGCTGGTGCTGACGGCAACGCCCATCCCCAGAACGCTTTCCATGGTGATATACGGGGATCTGGACGTGTCCATAATTGACGAGATGCCCCCCGACAGAATACCCATAAAAACTTATGCGGTAACGGGGGACATGAGGGAGAGAATATACAAATTTATCACAAAGGAAGTAAAGGCAGGCAGACAAGCCTACGTCATTTGCCCGCTGGTGGAAACGGACGACGAGTCAAAGGCGTCCGTAAAGCGGTATTTTGACAAGCTGTCCAAAAACGAGCTGAAGGAAGTCAGAACGGGAATGCTCTACGGCGGCATGAAGCCCGCCCAAAAGGACGAGGTTATGAACGCCTTTGCCGCAGGGGATATTGACGTGCTGATATCCACCACCGTAATTGAGGTGGGCATAAACGTGCCCAACGCCACGGTGATCGCCATTGAGGATGCGGAAAAATTCGGCCTTGCCCAGCTCCATCAGTTAAGGGGCAGAGTGGGCAGAGGCAGGGAGCAGAGCCATTGCATACTGATCTCCGACTGCAAGGGAGAAATCGCCGTGGAAAGACTCACAACTCTTGTAAAGACCAACGACGGCTTTGAAATAGCAAAGTCCGATATGCGGTTGAGAGGTCAGGGAGAGTATTTTGGACTCCGTCAGCACGGAGCACAGCTGTTCCGCTTTGGGGAGCTGCCGAGGGATATGCTTATATTTACCCAAGCTGCAGATGCGGTGGAGCTTGTGGCGTCCTGTGGGGATGAGCTTGGTGAATTCTACCAGCGTATGTACCACGAGGCGAAAAAGCTCAATGAGGAGATAGTATTTAACTGAAGAACAGGCGGAAAAGCACCTTTAGCCTTGCGGCGAAGGTGTTTTGTCCTATACTGTCCGCCGCAACCATGGGCAGGGTGTAAAGTATATCCCTATTCAGGGATATAGTAAGCTCTCCCAACGGGGTACCCTGCTCTATTGGTGCCCGTGGATGAGGGTCGTATACCGTTGCAGTCAGCGAAATTTCGTCATCATCCGACAAAGGGTAGCAAATTTCATCATTTATTACGTAATCCACCGAGGGTACAAAGCCGTCCTTGACGGGCAGAGTGCCCTCGTATTCTTTTTTGTCAAAAAGAGGTGTCATTCGGTAGTTTTCAAAGCCGTAGTCCAGCATTGCAGAGCAATCCGCATACATGGGCTGACTGTTGAGCACCACCGCCACAAGGGTCATGCCGTTTTTTGTGGCGGAGGACACCAGACATCTGCCTGCCGCCTTTGTGTAGCCCGTTTTGATGCCGTTTGCGCCGTCGTAATTGTAGAGCATCTTGTTTTCGTTTATAAGCACTCGGTCGTACTCCCTACCCTCCCAGGGGATCACCTTTTTTGTGGTGGAAACGATGGTGGCAAAGGTGGAATTTGCCATGGCGGCACAGGCTATCAGCCCAAGGTCATAGGCGGTGGTGTAGTGCTGTGTTGAGGGCAAGCCGCTGGGGTTGACAAAGCTTGAATCCATACACCCCAGTTCCTCCGCCTTTTTGTTCATAAGCACGGCAAAGGCATCAATACTGCCTGCGGTATGTATGGCAAGGGCTGTGGCGGCGTCGTTGCCGGACCTCAGCATCAGCCCGTAGAGCAGCTCCTCCACGGTGAGCCTTTCCCCAAGGGACAGGTATATGGACGAGCCTTCCACGCCTACCGCCTCCTTGGGAATGGTTACAACGTCGTCAAGCCTGCAGTTTTCCAGCACTACCAGCGCGGTAAGTATCTTTGTGGTGCTGGCAGGGTAGCGCCTTGCGTGGCAGTTGTGGGAATACAACACTCTGCCCGTGGTGGCTTCCATCAAAATGGCACATTCCGCCGCAAGGGGGAGCGCCTCTGCGTGGGCGGTATTTATGGGCAACAGGGTAAATATCAGCGTAAAAAGGATCAGCAGCTTACTGATCCCCGTTCTTTTTGCTTGAAACAATCTTTTTTATCTCCTCTACAAGATGGGGTATGCTGTCAATAATTCTGTCAGCAGTAGAAGAATATTCTGCGGAAAGCAGTTTTATTCCGCATTCGTCGGATACAATAAAGCCCAAGGGCTTGATGGTGACACCCGACGCCCCGCCGCCTATAAAATTAAGCTCGTCCCCTTGTGACGATGCACTCTTGTTCAGCGCAGGGTCGGTCAGCTCTCCGCCGCCGCTTACAAAGCCAAAGCTCACCCTTGAAAAGGGGATCACCGTCCTGTTTGGCTCTATGGCAATTATGTTTCCTATTACTGTATCCACGTCCACCATGTTGCGTATCTCCTTAAGAGTGGTCTCCATTGTGGTCTGAATTGGTCTGTTCATTTGTTTTTCTCCGTTCCTTTGATTTTTTTGATAAGTATTCTGCCAAGGGTGTAAAGCACGTCCTTGAACTTAAAGGCAAGCCTTGCATCCAGCCTTACGGCAAGGTCAACGTCACCAAAAAGCGGGGTGATGCTGATCCTCGGCAGGGTATCGTACCCTATTGCGGCGCAAAGGGAGGTTACCCCTATCCTTATGCTGCCTGCTAAAATGGCGTCAGCGGCGGCGTCCCCCAGCCCGATGGCAACGTCAAGCTCCAATGCGCTTATGCGGGAGCTTTTGACCAGCCTGAGCACTTGGGGAAGATAGCTTGAGGATTGGCGGCGCTTTCTTTTCTTTTTTCTGCCCAGACGGATCTTTATGCCAAAAAGCAGAATGTATACGGTAAAAAGGTGGCTTTTGGAGTCCAACCTTATCCACAGGCTCATTTTTTGCCTTATCAGCAGGGCAAAAAGCATCAGTATTGCCACACCCACCGCCACTACCGTCAAGCTCATTGCAGTTACCTCCGCTGTATTTGTATAAAGTATTTCCTATTTTTGGATTATTAAACATATAATATTAAAAAATAAAAAGGAGATACCCTCATTGAAAAGAGCAAGACTGTTTGTTATCAATTCCCTCATTATGATGCTGACCACCGCCATATTGCAGAGCATCACCATGGTGTTTAATATATACGTTTCGGAAAGGATAGGCGCCGAGGGCATGGGGCTGTTTTCCTTGATAATGTCCGTCAACGGGCTTATGATGACGGTCTCCACGGGCGGAATACATATTGCCACGGTAAGGCTGGTGTCGGAGGCTCAGGGTACGGGCAGGGGAGGACAGATATCGGGGATACTGATAAGATGCACGGCGTTTGCCCTTATATGCGGCACAGCAACGGGGGCGGTGGCGCTTTTGTGCAGCAGGCTTATAGGAAATTCGCTGTTGAGTGACCCGCGCACCGTGGGCAGCATAAGACTGCTGACGTTGACACAGCCGTTAAACGCCTTTTCTGCCGTTATGAGTGGATATTTTGGCGCTCAACGCCAAATATTCAAAACTGCGGCAGTACAGCTTGTGGACGAAATAATAACCGTTGTAGCGGTAACTCTGGGTCTGAAGCTTATGCTGCCAAGGGGGATAGAGTATTCCTGCATGGCGATAATATTCGGCAACAGTCTGGCGCATCTGATATCTGCAATATTATCTGCGGTGCTCCTTGCCGCAGATGCACGGCGGTACAGGGGAGGGGGAGAGCTTTCGGGCATCACAAGGAGGATGCTTGGCATTGCAATGCCAGTTGCGGTGACCTCCTACGCAAAGTCGGGGCTCAGCACGGTAAAAAACCTTTTGATACCATACTGCCTCAGGTTAGCGGGAAATTCCGAGCAGGTGGCGCTTGAGCAATACGGAATGCTCCAGGGCATGGCTTTCCCCGTGGTGATGATACCGCAGATAGTGATAGCGTCGGTATCGGGGCTGATAGTGCCTGAGATAACAAGGAGCAGGGCGGCGGGCAAGCACAACAACGTCAGATACATAATATCAAGAGCCTTCCACGGCGTCAGCATATTTGCAATGTGCGCCTGCGGAATATTGGTGACGTATTCTCGTCGGATAGGCTCTATGATATATTCAAACGGTGCGGTGTCGGAATACATAATGTGGTTGGCACTACTTATCCCCGTGCTGTACATGGACAGCGTTGTTGATGCCGCCCTCAGCGGACTGGATGAGCAGGTAAACGCTATGAGGATAAGCATACTGGATTCCGTCATAAGCATAGTGCTGGTGCTTATACTTTTGCCGAGACTGGGCATAATGGGATATATGATAACGCTCTACGTGTGCAAGATATTCAACTACTCGTTGAGTCTTTTCCGTCTGATACGGTCAAGCGGGTTAAAGCTTGACGTTATGGGTTGGATAGTACTGCCGCTGCTGTCGGTGCTGGTGGCATTACTGTCGGTAAAGCTTTTGTCAAGGCTTGCAAGCGTTGATACGGTTTTCTCAACGGTGGTTGAGATAGCCTCCGTTGTGTATCTTTATTCGGTATTGCTGAGAGTGACAGGGTGTGTGGGAAAAAGCGATATTATATGGCTAAAAGGGCTTCTGGTGGGAGCAAACTCCAAATTTATTGCAGAAAAACAGAGAAAAATGAAGAAAATATGAAAAAAATATAAAAAAATTATGAAAAAGATATTGCATTTTGTCGGAAAGTATGCTATAATAGTCACGTACATGGGACGAATACCGTTGCTTGTCGGTTTTATCGGCAGTTTTGGCGCGGTGTGTTGTGGCTTGCTCGGTTGTATTTCTTATTTGGGGGGAGATTATGGACGATAATTTTCACGCAAACGGTGACGATATAAATGTCGAGTACCAGGACGAATACAATAAGAACGCAAAGCCGGGGGACATGGTACTTTATCCCTTGACTGTTTCTGTTTCCAAGGCAAAAAAGGCTGTCAAGGCGATGAAGGTGGTTGCGGTGCTTACGATAATATCGGGCGCAGCCATGTGTCTTCAGCAAAGTTTTGTGTCCGGTGTACTGACTATCCTTTCCGGTGTCAAGCTTAAGACCTCGGCGGATACAATGTCATCAGTGGTTAACGGCTCAGGCTCTTACAGGGAGGAGCTTTTGGCGGAGGACCTTTTGGGTTACTTCAGATACAAGGGCATAGCATTGGTGATATCACTTGCTTCGGCGATATTTTTGGTACTTCTCAATTTCGGCATGATATTTGCCGGATTAGGGTCACTGTGAGGTGGGCGTTATGTTTACATCACGTAATGACGACAAAATAACCTTTTACCTCAAGCCTACCGAAACAAGGCAGATGATCAAATGGGCGAGGTTTGTGGCAGTAATGCTGTTGATATCCTCTGCGGTCAGCTGTGTTTCCCTGATTGCAATACCCGTTGGCGTTATGGGTATTATTGCGGCGATAAAGCTTTTTGGTTGTTGCGGCGATCTTGAATCTTACATGAAGACCGGCAACATCAATTTTTCCGAGAGTGCGGGTGACAATTTCTGTCAGCACTTTACAAAGCTTTTCCGTTACTTTATTCTTAACATCATACTTATTGCGGTGGTCATTGTGGCGATCATCGTGCTGGTGATCGTTTTCTTTGAGGAGATAACGATCTGGTGGGAAGAATTTTGGGCGGAGATGGGGCCCATCGTTCCCGAGGGTACTCCGGAAGCCGACTTTTTAATTTCGAGAATGAGGAATCTTTTTCATGGCGCATGAAACGTAGGGCGCACACACTCCTTTATTTTTTATTTTTTTGTTTTTGTTGAGGCAAGAATGTCTGCGGCCGGTTACCGTGGGCATTTTTGCTTTTTAAAAGCAGGTAGGATGGCATCCCCGACGGTGCAAAACCGTTTTATTCACGAGCGACATCAAAATACCTTTGTCAAATTTAACGCCCGTATTTTCGTAGGGGCGTTCTTTGAACGCCCGCCGAAGACCACAGGCAAGCCACTACGTTATTGTGCCCAAGGAGAGCCAATAAGCCTGCGTTTTGCGAAATATAAAAGCCCTCCGTATAAGGGGAGGTGGATCGCAGAGCTATTCGGAGGGGCTGTAGATATAAATTCACCCTCGCACAAATTCTACGCACGAGGGTGTAAAGATCATAATCCGTTTGATCAATGGCGGGTCATACTATCATTCTGAAATCAAGTGCCGCAGGCAGGGGATAAAGCTCCTCTGCTTTTTTGCGCATCTCATCATCGTACTTGATGGCACCCTCCACGCTGGAAAGGGATGCGCTGCCCCTCATTCTTGCGTATTCGGAAACGTTGACCCATTTGGGCTGAGGTATGCCCTCGTCACGGCGGATGATAGCTTCGTGAATACGGTACCACAGCTCAACAAGCAGGGTCTCGCCCTCGCGGATATCTGCCGCAGCCGCACCTGCCAGCAAAAGCTCCTTTGCCTTGTCATAGTCACCGCAAGCTGTATAGCACTCCGCCAGCTGGAGCATTATTCTGCCGTTACTGAGCACCTCGGAGGTAAAGCTCTTTGAAAGCTCTATAAAGTCAGCCTCTCTGTACTGAGAGATCGCCTTTTCGCCCGTTTTGATCGCAAGAGGTGCCACGTTGGGACAGTTTACAACTGCTTCGGCAAAATAGTCATAGCTGGGCTTGCCGTCAGTATCAAAATCGGAATTATACACCGCAAGACAATATGACGTCAAAAGTCCCGGCTTTTGACCCTGCAAGGAGTAAAGCTCCAACGCCTTGTCCCACTCTGCCTTTGCAGCAGAAAGATTGTTGTTATAATACTCCGCAATGCCCAGATGCTCGTGGAGTCCAATACTGTTTTTGCCGTTTCCGCCGGCGCAATCCCTCATCATGCCCAGCCAGCGGGTATCCACCATAAAGCCGCCGTCAACACTACCCTCGGGGAACGTTCCGTTTGTTACAAGCTCTCTCATTGCTTGGGCGGTGCCAGTCATGTCGTTGCACTCAAAGCAAAGGTGCTCGGGGAGGTCTGCCTCGCCTGCCTTTTGACGGCGGAGTCTTTCCAGAGTACCCCACGGGCTTCCTGCCAGCACAGTCTTACCCTTTTTGCGGGAAAGTGCTTTTGTAGCCTCGTGCTCACGGTTGAGCCATTCCTCGCTGATGAGGCATTCCAGCTGCTTTTCCACCTCTGCCTTTGCCTCGTCCCATGTGCCGTGGATCTTTTTGGGATCGCCTGCAAACGCTCCGTATGCCTCAGTCCACTCAAAGGTGCTTCCTGCAGGCATCTTTACCAGCTCCATCTGCGATCTGCCGAGACCTGCCTGGATCTCAATATAAGCAGAGCCCTTGACGGACAGGTATTCCTGCCAGCGCTTACCGCCGGGATGTGTTCCCCAAAGGAACATTTTTCTACCCTTTTGACGTGCAGTAGAGGTCTGAATAAAGCCGGTACCGTCACCGCCCACCGCCGCCTCGTAGTGACGCTTTTCGTCGGGAATATAGAAGAAATATTCCTTTGAGCGCTTGAAGTTTGCAGGGTACGTGGGATCAACGCCAACTACGTCAGGGTCGGGATACTGCTTTAATGACAGATCCATCTGACCGTTGTAGCCTATGTAGGAATCCGTTGGAGCGATTATTCTTACGTCGTCCCTTTGATCAACGGAAATATTGGACCACCAGTACATGGGCACTTCACGGTCGTTGGGGTTGTGTATGCAAACTCGGAGCATCAAAAAGTGGCTGTTTTCCGGCAGATAGAAGTCCATCTGATATACTGTACCCTGAATTCTTTCGTACTCGTACATTCTTAATACGGGGCCTCTTTCCTCATCCTCCAGCACGTCCACAAACAACGGCGCCGCCGTAAACACGGTATGACCTATGTCGCCGCAGTTATATTCAACACCGCCGGAAAACCATGCGTTAAGTATAGCCAGGTTTGCAGGCTGGAACACGGGGTTTCTGTGCAGAAGCTCTCTGCCAGACACCTTGTCCAGTATGGACCAGAGTCTGCCGCCCAGCCTGGGCACAAACTCGGCACGAATGTAGTCGTTTTCCAGCACTATGGACTGAAGTCCTCTGGTGCGTTTTTCTCTGTTGTAGTTGTCAAGATTTTGGTACGGCAGGGTGGACCTTGCGCCGCCCGAGCCGGGAGCAAGCCTTTCGGGATCCTCGCTGCTTACGGTAAAGCCCGAATATACGGGAAGTCCCTCGGTTTTTCTGCCGCCGATATCGGGGAGAGGGTTTGCCTTGGGAAAATCCGCCGCAGGGAGTATCAGATTATCAAAGCGAAGTGTAGTCATGTTTTTCTCCGTTCTTCCGCAGCGATGTGCCGCGGTTTTTGATTTGATAAAAGTATAACATAACTGTCCGGGAATGTCAACAGAAAAAACTACGGATCACCCCCAAACCGTAGAACGGGGGCTCTCCCGCCGTGGTACGCCTTGGCTCTCCTTGGGCACAATAAAGTAGGGGCTTACTTGCGGTTGCCGGCGGGCGTTCAAAGAACGCCCCTACGGGATACCTTTATAAAGCATTTGTGTTGGTGAGGAAAACATACGGATACAGCAAAAACCTCTTTGTTCGTGAAGAAAAGAAGGACAATATTGACGAAAACAGGTACGAGAATATATTTTCCGGGCTCACGCCCCAAGACTAACGAGCTTTTACAAACTAACTGACCTAAAGTGCCGTGGCGTATGAGCTTTACCGTATAAAAGCGTTTCAAGGGTGGGTGGTCAAGGCGGGAGGGGAAATCGCAATCCCATCCCGCCTTGTTGTTCTTTGGATACTTTCTGTCAATACAGAAAGTATCATAGTCGCCACA
>JAGBHJ010000263.1 GCA_017935525.1 Clostridia bacterium
AGGACGGCAATATCTGCATCACCAAGGCGAATGACGATATCAAGCTCTACGAGGACTTTGGCACGCTTAAGGGCGCGTATCTTGAGGCTGCGGCAAAGCATTTTCCCGCCGACGGCAAGATCCCTCCGGAGAATTTCTTTATAAAGCCCCAGTACAACACATGGGCAGAGCTTATTTATGACCAGATACAGGAAAAGATCCTGGGCTACGCTCACGGCATTGTGGAAAACGATCTGCCCGCAGGTATCTTGATGATCGACGACGGTTGGATGCGTTATTACGGCAGCAGACAGTTTAATCTGGAGCGCTTCCCCGACGTTAAGGGAATGCTGAACGAGCTCCATTCCATGGGCTTTGAGGTAATGCTTTGGGTCTGCCCCTTTATCTCTCCCGATAGCGCAGAATTCCGTGAGCTCAGCAGCAAGAATATGCTTGTTAAGAATGCCAACGGCACCGTTGCCGTAAGAGAATGGTGGAACGGCTTCTCGGGCGTTCTGGATATGTCCAACCCCAAGACGGTTGAGTGGTTTGATGATTACCTCAATTACTTTATCGACCTTGGCTTTGACGGCTTTAAGCTGGATGCAGGCGACGTTGTATATTACAGGGATGACGACATTACCTACGGCAACGTTTCCGCCCATGACCAGTGCAGACTTTGGTGCGAGGTTGGTCTCAAGTACCCCTACAACGAATATCGCGCATCCTACAAGTGCGGCGGACTGTCCCTTGTACAAAGACAGCACGACAAGGCTCACAGGTGGGACGCAGTTGCCAGTCTGGTGCCCAACGCATTGGCTCAGGGCATTATGGGCTACCCCTACAACTGCCCCGATATGATCGGCGGCGGCTCCTTTACAGACTTCTTGCCAGGTGCACCCTCACTCAAGCCCGAGATATTTGCTCGTTACGCTCAGGCGTCCGCACTTATGCCCATGATGCAGTATTCTGCCGCACCTTGGAGAGTGCTTGACAAGCAGCACGCATTTATTTGCAGCGAGGCAGGTCGTCTCCACGCAAAGTATGCCGACAAGATCATTAAGCTGGCACGTGAATACTCACAGAACAACGAGCCCATCCTCCGTTACATGGAGTACGAGTTCCCCAATCAGGGCTTTGGCGACGTAACGGACCAGTTTATGCTGGGCAGTGACATTCTCTGTGCCCCCGTTGTTGAGGAAAATACGTATTCACGCAGCGTAAAGCTCCCCCGCGGCAGCTGGAAGTACGTTGACGGTACTGTATATGAGGGTGGCAAGACTGTTGAGGTCGCATCCCCCATCGACGTATTGCCCTATTTTGAAAGGGTATAACAGAACCGAAACACCTTACAAGGTAGGGGCGACCTATGGTCGCCCACTAACCCCACCGAAATAGCGAAAGGAGTACGAGCATATCCTGCTCATACTCCTTTTGTGTACTTTTAGTTAATATCCTGCAATCAAAGGCTCTTCAAAAAGCCTGTCAGTCTGGAAGCGATCAGCTGATGGCCCTCGTCGTTGGGATGCAAGCCGTCGGGACAGAATTTTTCTCTGTTGACGTCTATCTGCGGGTGAATTCCGCCCATGGAATAGAGATCCAGCAGAGGAATGGAATAATACTCCGCCACCTCAATTAGAATATTTCGGAAGCCTCTCAGCGGTACGTCCTTCTTGGAGGGGTGTATTCTGCTTTCGTCGTAACCACCGCTTCTCTGCACGGGAGTCATAACAACGATGGTTGCCTCGGGGTACTTGTTTATAAGTCCTGCAAAGAGCGTATGGCAAGCGCCGTAGAACGTCTTGGGATCTCTGTCCTCCATCGTTCCTATTTCCGCATAGCCGTGGCCGTAATCGTTAGTGCCGCCAAATACCACAATAATGTCAGCATCGTCATCCATACCGCCAAATCTTTCCACGTAAGATCTGCCCGGGTCATCCGCCTGGGGTGCTATTCTGGTGCCGCTTATGCCGTAATTCCTTGCCTCGGCAAGACCTTCTTTTGCTTTGATAAGGTTCATGTATATGTTTTCGGTGCGGGAAACGCCCACACCCTCGGTTATACTGTCACCTATTACGTTCATCTTTTTTCCTTTGAGTTCCATATCTTTACCATCCTTTTTATAATCGGTATTGATAAAATTATACAGTATCGACAATCATTTGTCAAGGGGTTTTTCGCTCCGGAGTTTTACCCGGGGTTCACCCGGGGTTTTACCCGGGGTTTCACCCTTTTATCCCCCGCATTACCCCGGTGAGTCTGTTGTTTGTTTCCTGCAGCCTTATACTCAGCTGGTTTATCTGCAGCTCGTGCTGACCCGTCATCTCCTTTATCTTATTCATCTGCTTTATTATTTTATCCAACGCCTCTGCTTTTTGGCTTATCTCCTCCACCCTTACCTTTAGCTCTCCCAGCATTTCCTCCACCTTGTTCAACTGCATTATGTATTTTGAATTCAATGTATTTCCGTTTGCCATTATATCCTCCCCGTCATATTCTTGGCACTCAAACAGCTTTAACGGCATGGTCCTCACCTTACCGTCGGCAATATAATTTATTCCAATAACGCCGTGTGCCTCCTCCAGCTCTGCATCATCTGCCACAAGCTCGCTATCAAGCTCCATTTTGCGCCATTTTACACCATCATCCGCCCAAAACGCCCAATTTACGCCGTTTTTCACCATCAAAAGCAGATCTTCACCCATGGAGCAACAGCCCTTGTACGCCCATCCGCCGTCAAACCGCTTTTCTGCGCTTTTTTGCCATTTGCCGTCTCGGGTATAAAAATGGAACGCCCTTGCCTGCTCCCCGCCTGTGTATATCAATATGTGGAGCACGCCCTTACATTCGGTAACGGCAAGCCCCTCCACCGCTTTGGCGTTTGTGGCTATCACCTTGCAGGTGGGCACGCCTCTCTTTACACAGAAGTACACTATGCTCTTGTCCCGCCGCAGTACCACGCCGTGGACGCTTTTGTCAACGTCCGTTACAGCATCGTATTCCGTCACCTCGTCAGCAACAGTAACGCCGCCAACCTCCAGCATCCCGTCATTCAATGCCAGACAAATGGGCTCCTCTACGTATTTGTCCAACGTCAGCTCACTATTAGTCATCTTCCCCTCCAGTATGATCGTTCGGTATATATTATTCACCGTCGCAACAGGATATAACAAAATTCCCACAAACCGCTTTGGTCTGTGGGAATATTCATTTTGTTACTGATCTTTATCTTGCAATCGGAACGGTAACGTTGATGCTGTCCTTATCCAAATGGATCTTTGACGCGTCGATCTCGTTGCCGTACATATCCAGCAGAACTATATTGACATTTACCGTAAAGGTCTCCCTTCTGCCCGTTATGTCAACAACCACCTTCGCACCTGCCACGTGCTTGGATTCCTCCTCGCCGCAGACTGCCGTCACCATGGATTCGTATACCATGCTTTCCACGTCCGCCTTATAGCCTCTGTAAGGTGTTCCTACAAGCTCAACGTCTATCACAAGCTCCTTTTTTACCTGCTTTTCCAGCTGCACCACAACGGGGTCAACCTTTGTCAATGCTACCTCCTTGGGGCATCCGTCCAGCACGGGGTACAGCGAATAAGTGCCTGCCTCCATATAGCTCGACAGGTCTATTACCGCAACCAGGTCTTCCTCCTCTATCTCAAAGATATCTGATGAGAAGCCCTTGACGATAATATCCACCGTCGTCTCGCCTATCTCCTTGGGAATGAGACCATTCTGCTTTAACTGTGTTTCTCCCGTTATCTTTACGGGAATGTCAGAATATTTTCTTGAAACGGGGGTCTGATCCTGAATAGTGCCCACGTACCATAGAACTATGGCTATTATCAGTGAGCCGATAAGCATCAAAAGCTTTTTCAAAAAGCCCAGCTTGATCGCCTTGTTGTTTTTATTTTCGCTCATTTGGAATAAACCCTTTCAATACAGATCTTACGTTTCTCTTATCGGGCACCTCAACAGTGAGCACCTCCAGCAATCTCTCTCTGAGTCTTTGTACGCTTACGTTTCTGTAAAGAGTACCGCCCTCAGAAATGGAGATATAGCCTGTTTCCTCCGATACGACCACCGCCAAAGCGTCGGTAACCTCCGTAATACCTATACCTGCACGGTGACGCATACCCAGCTGGCTGGACAAAAACCTGTTCTGCGTAAGGGGGAGCATACAAGCGGCGGCAATGATCCTGTCCTGACGCACGATCACCGCACCGTCATGCAACGGGGCGTTGTGCGTAAAAATATTGCCCAAAAGCTCCTCGCTGACTCTTGCCTCAATGGCAATGCCACTCTGAGCGTATTCCTGGAGTCCTGTTTTCTTTTCTATTACGATCAGAGCACCCCAGCGTTTTGCCGACATGTCCTCTGCCACAGCAACAATGCTGTTTACCACTCTGGAGGCGTCAGAGGGCGTGGTGGCATTTTGTCTGCCGCCAAGTATCGCCACATGACCGAATCTTTCAAGCGTACGTCTGATTTCAGGCTGGAATATCACGATTATAGCGATAATACCAACGCTGAGCACGCTCTTGAGCAACCAGTTGATCGTAGAAAGCCCAACGACCTCGGAAAGCCACATAAGGCCAACGAGTACAAATACGCCCCTCATCAGCTTGCCTGCCGTTGTCTTTGCAAAAAACTTTAATATGTTATATATTATTACCGTAAGCAGACCGATATCCACCAACACCAATATGACGTCGGGATACACGATATACGGCTCTATATAACGTATCACATTATCCAAGAATTCTCTCATTCACCAGCTCCTTATCTGACAGAACGGTTAAGACTTTTCCTTCTCCCTTGTGTTGCCAAAGCAGAAAACTGCAATAGTACCGGGTCCGGAGTGGCAACCGATGGTAGGTCCGATATATTCAACAATAACTTTCTTCGCAACGCCGCTTTCCTCCAGCAGCTTCTTGCAGAGTGCAGCATCCTCGGGGCAATCCGCATGGTGAATGCACACAGTCTGCTCAATTCCCTCTGCATAATTCTTACAGGACTCGATGACGTTGTTTACCAGCTCTCTCAAGGCATTCTTTCTGCCCCTTGCAATGTTGTTGGAAACAAGATGACCGCCCTCATCCACACGCATAACGGGCTTGAGCTTTAACACTCCGCCAACAACTGCCACTGTTCTGGAAACTCTGCCGCCTCTGTGGAGATATTCCAGGTCATCCACAGTAAACCAGTGTACAACGTGGTGACTGTGAACTCTCAGCCATTCGCACATATCCGCAAAGGGCATTCCCTTTGCTCTTTCCTCAACTGCGTGTCTGATCAAAAGGCCGTAACCACCGGATGCTGCCAAGGAGTCCACTACCTCAACCTCCGCTGAGGGATATTCCTCCTTGCAACGGTTTCTTGCCATGCACGCGGAATCATACGTACCGCTGATGCCCGATGACAATGTTACGTATACAACGCTGACACCCTGCTCAGCATACAACTTGAACTGCTGATAGATGTCCTCCTGTAGTGGCTGGGACGTGCTTGTCAACTTACCCTCTTTCATTTTGTTATAAAGAGAGATCACAGCGTCCGTATCGTCCGCCTTGTCAATGTATTCCACACCGTCAACTGAATAAGAAAGATACACCAATCCGATGTCGTTTGCCTTAAGGAAATCCGCTGTAAGGTCACAACCCGAATCTACCAAAATTTTGTACATAACAGCACCTCTTTATCTTAATATTCACCACTACACCCGACTGTTATTTCTTCTCCAGCCTGCTCCACACCTTTAGTAACACCTTTAACGCCGCAAATTCAATAGCGGCCATAGCAAACGCATTTACAAGCTTTGGCACCAGCCACACAAGATAGCTGCCACCGTAAGCCTGGGTGAGGAATGCCGACTTCAGCAAGCCGGAAACCACTACCTCCGTCACCAGCAACGATATTGCCAGAAAAACGTCGCCCCTGCGCTTGAACAGATTATTGTACAACAACGGGGTAACCGCACCCAACAGACCGGAGCACAGCACCAGCCCCGGAATTATACCGCCCGTACCCATAAGGTTTACAAAGCAACCTATAAGGTCTGCGGCTATGCCCACGATAAACCCGTATACGGGTCCAAAGGCAATTCCTGCCAGCATTATCGGTATAGAACCGAAGCTCAATCTGAACGCATTGCCGATCTGCGGCGATACAAACCTAGTCAAAAGCACGCTGATAGCCATTAACATAGCGCTAAAAACCATCGAACGGACATGCTTAAGACTTCTGTCTCTGTTTGAGAGATCTTCACTCTTTGACATACATGATCCTTTTCCGAATAGCACAAGCTTTGCTACCGTCATCGTTATGCACCCAAGTTGTCAATAATGCACGGATAACGCACAGCGAATGCAATACTGCATCGTGGGCAAGCCCTTCGTCCATGGGCGACATTCCATCCCATAGCACTTAACGCACAGTATTTACTCTGCACACTCTAAATAAATTATTTTATAAGGCAAAATGCCGTATAATCTGTCCCCATTTACAGGGCAAAGCAACATCCACACCACAGAATATCGCTTTCTTGCAAAAAGAATGCTTGCCAATGGCACATCCTTTCTCATCATATATATTATATCATAATCCGATCGTTTTTTCAATAAATAATTACTCAAAAATAATAATTTTTTATGCTAAATCCATATTTTGCCTCAACAAGCATTCTTTCCCTGCAAAAATGTCCTTTTTTGTCAATTTGTTCATACTTTATTAACATTTATCTGTTATACTTATACATGGCTTTTATTTTTACGAGAAAAGGAGACAGATCATGTCAAACGAAAAGATACTTGCTTCCGTAATGGGCAAGAAGATCACAGAGGCTGATGTGGACGAATTTATCGCTTCACTCGGTCAGAGAGCACAGAGCTATATGAATCCCGAGGGTAAGGCTATCATCCTCGATGAGCTTATCAACCAGCAGCTGCTTTTGTTGGATGCACAGCGTAATTTCTACGAGGCTGACCCTGTGTTTAAGGCAGAGCTTGCAAAGAGAAAGGAGCACCCGCTCATCAGCTTTGCGGTAGAAAAGACAGTTGGCAACGTTAAGGCAACGGAGGCTGACGCAAAGGCGTACTACGATGCAAATTCCGAGCAGTTTATCCAGGGCGAAACAGTTAACGCAAGCCACATCCTTGTTGACGATGAGGACCAGGCAAAGGACATCCTTGCCAAGATCGAAGGCGGCGAGCTTTCATTTGAGGACGCTGCACAGCAGTTCAGCAAGTGCCCCTCATCACAAAAGGGCGGCAATCTGGGTGACTTTGGTCAGGGTCAGATGGTACCTGAATTTGATCAGGTATGCTTTACAATGGAGGTTGGCACAACAGTTGGTCCCGTAAAGACAAACTTCGGCTACCACATCATCCGCCTCAACGCAAAGAATCCTGCGCAGACAGTTCCCTTTGAGCAGGTAAAGGCTCAGGTTATAGAGCACGTTACTGCTGACAAGCAGAGAGCAGCTTACCAGAGCAAGATCAACCAGCTCAAGATCCTCTACCAGGTGGATAAGTTCTGATAATTGGGTAATAACGGATAAAATCAAAGGCTTTCGCAATAATGCGAAAGCCTTTTTGTTGTCACTTTTTGATCGTTGTGGAAGCGGATGGCAATACAATGCTGATTATCTCCTTGTACGCAATGGACATAACGATGTCCTTTCTGTCGTAATCCTTTTCCATGGAGCCTAACGTGGTATAACCGTAATCCTTTGCGATCTGCTTGCCCTTTTCCTTATAGGTATCCCAATCAAGGCTGATGCCCTCTGCCTTGATAATGGCAAGGGTTACGAGCTCCTCCTTAAGCATGGACTTGCAATTTTCCTCTATCTGCTTGCTGAACGCATTATAATCCATCTGCAGAATGGTAGAAACGTATTCCAACAGAGTTTCCATCTTGTACGTGTTTATGGCAATGTTGGTTATGTACTCCAATGAATTTGCTCTGTACTCATCCAGCGTTGCCTTGGGGTACTCCGTAATATTGCTGTCATTCTGTACCTTTTCCCATACAAGGTTCCAAAGGTTCTTGGAGATAGCCTGCTTGTTCTGCTCCGTAAGGGTCTTCTTTACGTGCTCGTAATACTCCTCCGTGGTGTTGTAGTCAGTCTTTTCCGCCACAAACGCATCGTTGTACTCGGGGTAGATCTTATCCTTGATGCTGGATATCTTTACGGAAAAGTTTACCTTTGCGCTTTGGAGTGACGGCTCAAAATAATCCTCAGGGAAGACAACCGTGATCATGTGATCCTTATCCTTTTCAAGTCCTATCAGCTGTCTTTCAAAATCGGGAATCAAAACACCTCTGCCAAGCTCAAACTCCATCGAACCAACCATATCCTGTTGGAATTCGCCGTTGATATAGCCCGTATAGGCGAGATATATAACGTCGCCCTCCTCAACGATGGTCCTGTCCGTTCCCTGCAGCTTAGAATGCTCATCCAAAAGCAGATGAATAGACTCCTGTATCTCCTCCTCGGTAGGCACGGGGTCACGTGTTTCTACAACAACGTTTTTATACTGTCCCAGCTCAACTATTGCATCAAGGTCGTAATCAAAGTACACCTCATACAAATTACCGTCAACCTTTTCGCACGCCGCCATTGACAGCAACGTCACCACTGCCAGCATTGCCAGCAAAATCTTCTTTAACCTCATCAATAAAGCTTCCTCTCTGCTTATATTACTTTTTTCTTACTATCTGCATTCTGAACCAGAACCTGCAGCCTCTGCCCTCGGGCATTTCTTCCTTGGGAACCACTCCGTACTCTGCCCCGTGAAGCTCCAGTATGGATCTGACTATGCTCAAGCCCAAGCCCGAGCCGTTATGCGCCCTTTTGTAGGTTTTGTCGATCTTGTAGTATCTGCTCCAGATAGTATCTACTTTGTCCCTTGGGATGCCGTCACCGCTGTCGGTAACGCTTATCTCAACGTATTTTTTCTTACTCTTTTCCTCAACGGTCTGGGTCACCGTCACCCGTTTGTCAGCACCCGTATGGGTGATGGCGTTATTTATAAGATTATGCAGCACCTGGGACAGCTTCAGCTCGTCACCGTAAACGGTAACGTCACAGTCCTGCTTAAACTCAATGTCGTACTCGCCCTTGTGCAATGCGGATATTCTGTGCACGGTATCCTTTACAGACGTCGTAAGATCGTACTCCGTAGCGGCAAGCTTCTGCACGCCTGCATCGTACTTTGTAACGTCCGCCATATCGTTTACCAGCATTATCATTCTGCCTGCCTCGTCGATTATCACCTGCAGATTATCTCCGTGATCATCGTTGGGAAAATCCCTCATCATTTCGGCATATCCGCTGATAAGTGTCAACGGCGTCCTCAGATCGTGGGATACGTTTGCCATAAGCTCTCTGCGTATCTCCTCCACGCTTTTAAGCTCCTGGGCGGCGTAATTCAGCGTCTTTGCCAGTGACGATATTTCAGAATACGAATTTTCGTCAAAATGCACGTTGTAATTGCCCTTTGCCAGTCGCTTTGCCTCCATGCTCATGCCGTAAATGGGCTCCAGCATATAACTGGACAGCGCCACAGACAGTATCACAGCAAATATCAGCATCGTAACACCAACTATGGCAAATATCACCGTCAGCATGGTCTTTACGGAATTCAGCGGAGTTATTACCGCATTCAGCACCAAAAGATACTCGCCCCTGCCCTGCTGTCGGATTATTCTGGCATATATAATGCTCTCATAAACGTTGTCAGTAGTCTCAAAGTCCCCATCGTCAAATATAGGCGGCTTTTCGTTGCTTATATCGTCCTTTTGTTTGATGCCATAGCCCTGTATAAACTCTCCGCCGTTGTTTTTTGCCTGCTCATAAAAATGTGCCGCACCTATCAGACTGTAAGTATGCAATCTGCACGCCCCGTTTACGCAGGTTGAGCCGTTACTCTTAAAATTACCGTCCCACAGAGAAACGCAGGTATCGTACTTTACCGCATATTCATCCACCAGCCTTGCCAGCTCATTTCTGTGAGATACTTCGCCGATGCTTTCGGTAAGGGTGTTCATTGCTCTGTTGAGGTTGTTAAACTTGACGGCCTTATAGATATCTTCAAAAAAGAACACCATTATAAACATCAGCAACGCAAACACCAGCAACGTAAACGCCAGCATAACTCCAAACAGTCTTGAGCGCATGGACATCCTTCTGTGGTTACGCCTCAAAACGGTATCCAACTCCTCTCAAGGTCACCAGATATGAGCTGCATTCGCCCAATGATTTTCTCAACAGCTTGATGTGGGTATCCAGCGTTCTTTCGTCGCCGTAAAAATCGTACCCCCAGACGTTGTCCAGGATCATGGTTCTTGTAAGGGCAATATTCCTGTTTCTTACCATGTAGAACAGCAGGTCGTACTCCTTTGGAGTCAGCTCCACCTTTTCGTCGTTTATATAAACGTATCTGCCGGTAAAATCTATCTTCAGCTTGCCAAAGGTCAGCACCTCGTGGGCAGAATCCCCCGTCGCCGCCTTGGGCTGGGCTGCGTATCTCCTCAATACCGCATTTATCCTCAGCATAAGCTCCTTGGGCGAAAACGGCTTTTCCACGTAATCGTCCACACCTATCTCAAAGCCGTGGATCTTATCATACTCCTCCGTTCTTGCAGAAAGCATTATTACGGGCACATCCGATATCTTTTTGATCTCCCTTACTGCGGAAAATCCGTCCAGCTCCGGCATCATAACGTCCATTATCACCATGTCGAATTCATCATTACGGCACATCTCAATGGCTTCCATACCGTTGTCTGCCTCAAGGATCTCGTGTCCTTCAAACGTTGCATATTTCTTAATAAGGGTCCTTATACCCGCTTCGTCATCTACCACCAATATTTTAGGCATCGCAATTCCTCCTTCCGATCCGTGATAATATTATATTTGTTCAATGTGACAACCACTTGACGGCAATATGTTATTTGCAATATTCCGTCAAAAACAATTATCCCAGTATTTGTCGGGCAATTTGGTTTACATTGTCAACGGCTTCCTCCTCGTCGCAAGTAAGCACCACTCTGTGCGCCATAACCGTCTTGCCGTTGATTATAACAGTATCCACGTCGCCTCCGCAAGCGCTGTAAACCACAGCCGCCGCAGGCTCTCCAACGGGAGCGATGGAGGGGGACGTTGTATCCACCAGAATAATGTCCGCGATATTACCTTCCTTTATCTCTCCCAGACAGCCGTTACCAACAGCCCTTGCTCCGTTTGCGGTTGCAAGGCGTATTACCTCGTCAGCGTTCATCATAAGAGGATCCATGCTCAAGCCCTTATACAAAAGACCTGCCAGGCGCATCTCGTTAAAAATGCTCAGATTGTTGTTGCTGGAGGCGCCGTCCGTGCCAAGGCTTACGTTTATGCCCTTTGCCATCATTTTCGGTATATCGGGGATGCCGCTGGCAAGCTTCAGGTTGCTACCGATGTTTGCCGCAACGGAAACGCCCTTTTCCTTGATGATGTCAAGGTCATTATCCGTCATATGCACGCAATGGGCGGCTATCTTTACACCCTCAACGTCAAAATATCCTATCTTATCCAGATATTCCGTGGGGGTAACGCCGTTTTGAGCGATGCAGTCCTCTACCTCCTTGACAGTCTCCGCCAGGTGTATCTGCAGACCCGAGCCCAACCCATCCGCACACTCAACCACCTTTCTTATGTAGTCCGTATCGCTGGTGTAGATCGCATGAGCACCCAGGGTGGAGGTTATCCTGCCGTCTGCCGTGTTGTTGTACTGCTTAAAAAAGTCACAGCTCTCCTTCAGCTTTTTGCCCTCGGGGTCGGATATTCCGGAAACGCTTCTGGAAAGCACGGCTCTGATGCCAGTTTCCTCAACTGCCCTTGCCGCATCGTCCATAAAGAAGTAATTGTCAGAATAGCAGGTCACACCAGCCTTTATCATCTCGATGTCGGCAAGCTTAACGCACCAATACGCCATTTGCGCTGTAAGCTTATCCTCCGCAGGGAATATCTTTGTAAAAAGCCAATCCTGCAGATTCATGTCGTTGGCATAATTGCGCAAAAATGTCATTGCCGCATGAGTATGAGTGTTCACAAGCCCGGGCATTGCCAGCATTCCATTGCCGTAGATAACGTTGTCGTCAGCCACTGCGCAGTCGGAGGGCACTATTTTTTCTATTTTGTTGCCATTTATTACGATGGATGCGTTGTTTATAATGTTGCCGTCACCCACCAGCACGTTTACGTTTTTTATAACCATAACAGATCACTCCGCATTCCATGCATTGACGTATTTTTCCTGCTCCTCCGTAAGAGAGTCTATTGTAACGCCCATACTGTCAAGCTTTATTCTTGCCACCTGCTCGTCTATCTCCTCGGGCACCTGTATAAGCTTGTTGGGAAGGGTCTTGCCCACCTTGTTCAGGTACAGCACGCTCTGAAGCTGTATAGCAAAGCTCATATCCATTATCTCCGCAGGATGTCCGTCACCTGCCGCAAGGTTTACCAATCTGCCCTCTGCCAAAAGATTCAGCTCTCTGCCGTCCGCCATAACGTACGTCATAATGTTATCTCTTGACTCAAAGATATCCTTGCTCATCGCCACAAGGTCGGGCTTGTTTATTTCCACGTCAAAATGACCCGCATTTGCCAGCAGCACGCCGTCCTTCATCTTTTCGTAATGTCTGCCAACTATAACGTCGTTACATCCCGTCAACGTTACAAAAACGTCGCCCAAGGGAGCTGCCTCGTCCATTGTCATGACTCTGAAGCCGTCCATATACGCCTCAATAGCCTTTACGGAATCTATCTCCGTCACAATAACGTTGGCACCCAAGCCCCTTGCCTTTGCCGCAACGCCTCTGCCGCACCAGCCGTAGCCTGCCACCACCACAGTTTTGCCTGCCACCACAAGATTTGTGGTCCTCATGATGCCGTCCCACACGGACTGACCCGTGCCGTAGCGGTTGTCAAAGAGGTGCTTGCACTTTGCGTAATTTACCGCGATCATAGGTATCTTGAGCACGTTTTCAGTCTCCATGGCCTTAAGGCGCATGATACCCGTGGTGGTCTCCTCGCATCCGCCGATGAGCTTGTCCAGAAGATGTGTCTTTGTGGTGTGGAGTATGTTTACAAAATCTCCGCCATCGTCGATTATAATGTCGGGCTCAATATTCAGCGCCGCATTCAGATGGCGCTTGTACTCCTCAGGG
>JAGBHJ010000264.1 GCA_017935525.1 Clostridia bacterium
GAGACACTTCGTAAAGAAGTAGTCTCCGTTTTTCTGTATAAAGAAAAACGACACTTTCGGTTAGTGAAAGTGTCATAGTGGTTTACATACTTTGAGAAAGGTAAATACTTGCCGAAAATAAGGAACATCTTATTCGGCACGTAAAGTGATATTGCATACTAAAAGTTTGCAGTGATATTTGACCTGTGGTCAAGTTATATGAAAGCCTTACGGCTTTCGTTTTATTATATTCGTCCATAAACTGTCCGAAGGACAATATAACTTGGCGAAAGCCAAATATAACTGCGAAGCAATATAACTCGCCGTTAGGCGAATATAACTGTGGCACCTTCCTTACGGAGGGTGCCACAATCGAGGTCTTATTTTTATTTTTTAAGCATATGGTCAACGTTGACGTATTCGTGGTGGAGGTCACACACTCCGTTTGTACCGATGGTGATCACCGTGCCGCCGTTTAATTGGGGATCCCAATAGCATCCGGGGCCTGTCGTAAGGCTGTACGCCAGAGTGACGCCCTCGTACTTTATTACGAAATTGTTTGTGTGATCGTGGCCTGCCAGCACGTGCTTTGTGGAGCCAAGCTCCTTTATTGCATCAAATGCGCCCTCGTCTGCAGGGTAGGATGCGATCTGGTCGCCGTCCCACAAAACGCCGAATGAGCTCTTGTATCCATCATTCCAGCCAATGCCGTTGTAGCTGTCGCGAAGGGAGATCTGGCGGTATTTTATTCCCGTGGCAAAGGCTGCTTTTGCCGCCATGCGGTATGCATATATCGGAATGTGGGTTATGAGCGTGGTATCACAGCAGCCCATGGTCTTAAGCTCCCGTATCTGCTCCTTGTACCACTCTACCTGCCGGGGGATAAGTTTTGCCCATTCGCTGGAGACTTCTCCGTTTGCATTTGTGTAGGGCATACGGTCGTGAGTGTCCATCATGATGATGCCCTCAACCAGCCTGTCGCCCTCCTTGATGCCAATGACAAAATTGCCGTTGCCAAGCTGTGGGTCGCCCTCCTCGTACACAAAATTGGGGAGGGTAAAATAGTGCTCCAGAACGGTAGAGATCATTTCCGGTCCCCGCTGATTATCGTGATTACCCCAAGCCACAGTCCACGGAATGCCGTAGGAATCCAGCATTTCGCCCAGCATGCGGTATGCGGTGTAATGCCCTGCCCAGGCAAGGTCACCGCTGACTGTAATAAGGTCCGGATGTAGCCTTTTAATAAGGGTGTCAACGGTGTATTCCAGAATTGCTCTGTTAGGGTGTCCGTCTGCCCATTCATCACTGCCCAGCTGTGGGTCGGAAAGGTTTAAGAGTATAAAGTCCTTTGATGGGTCCTTGTTTATTATTTTCATATGTGTGTTCCTTTTAAGAAAGCTTGTTTACAATGTCGCTGTCGACTGTTACGTACTCGTGTCTTACGTCTGCAATTCCCTTTGACGAAACAGTCAGCACCGTGCCGCCGTTGAGGGGATACACCCATGAGTGCCCGGCTCCCGTTTTTGTGGAATAAATATATTTAATTCCTTTGTGCTTTATTACAAAATTATTGTCGTGATCGTGACCACACACTATATGCTTTGTTGTACCGCCGTTAAGCATGGCGTCGAGCATTTTGTCATCTGCGTTATTTGAGGCTACCCATTCATTCCAGCACACGCCAAAGCTTTCTTCGTAGCCCTTGTTCCAGCACTCTGTCCCGTAGCTGTCTTCAACAGTTGTATCAAGAAACGGTTTTTCAGCTATATTGTATGCGCTGTTCATTGCTTCGCGATATGCAAATACGGGAATATGGACAAAGACAGCAGTATCAGTGCAACCCTTTTGCTTTAATTCATTTACAGTATTGCTGTACCATTCAACCTGCTGTGGAATCAACATACCCCAATCCATAAACGCTTCGCCGTTAGGCCTTGTACCGGGAATATTATCGTGAGTATCCATCATTAAAAGCGCTGTTATCAGTTTTTCGTTCTCCTTGATGGCGACTACGTAGTTACCGCAACCGAGGTCGGGGTCACCTTGCTCAAAAAGCGAGTGCTTTTTTGTGTTAAGGGCATCCAAAACAACGGGTATATCAAATTCGTTATCGTGGTTTCCGAGAACACTTGCCCAAGGTATATTGAACGAGTCGATAAACTCGGTAAATTTGTAAAGTGATCGTATGCAACCGAATTCGGCAAGGTCACCTGTAATTGTGATAAGGTCGGGATTTACTCTGTTGATCAGAGTGGTCACCGTATTTATAAGAATATCTTTATTTACGCTTCCGTCAATCCAATCTTCATCATTCATCTGCGGATCAGAGAGGTTCAGTATAATAAAATCCTTATTTGGTTGCTTTTGTAAGATCGTCATAAATATCTCCTGATTTATTTGGGCATGGGGACGCCTAAATGCTTATACGCATTTTCCGTTGCGATCCTACCGCGGGGAGTTCTTGCAATAAATCCCAGCTGAATAAGGAAGGGCTCACACACGTCCTCGATAGTGCCTGCCTCCTCGCCCGTTGCGGCGGAAAGAGTATCAAGTCCAACGGGGCCTCCGCCAAACTTGTTTACTATTGCAGAAAGCACGCGTCTGTCCGTCTCGTCAAGTCCAACAGGGTCGATTGCCAGCTTTGTGAGAGTTTCGTCAGCCAGCTCCTTTGTGATGGTGCCGTTACCAATGACCAGAGCGTAATCCCTTACTCTCTTTAAGAGCCTGTTTGCAATACGGGGAGTGCCTCTGGAGCGCTTTGCCAGCTCCATTGCGCCGTCAAGCTCAATAGGTATCTCCAGCATATTTGCGGAGCGCAAAACGATCTGGGTCAGCTCCTCGTGGGTATACATCTCCAATCTGGAGATAATGCCAAAACGGTCACGGAGAGGGGAGGTCAGCATACCTGCCCTTGTGGTTGCGCCAACAAGGGTAAATCTGGGGGTATCGATCCTTATAGTCCTTGCCGCGGGACCTTCGCCCAGCACTATGTCAATGGCAAAATCCTCCATGGCAGGGTAGAGTGCCTCCTCAACCTTGGCGTTAAGGCGGTGTATCTCGTCAATAAAAAGGACGTCATTCTCGTTGAGGTTGGTGAGGATGGCCGCAAGGTCACCTGCGCGCTCAAGAGAAGGTCCTGAGGCTACCCTGATGTTTACGTTCATCTCGTGGGCTATAATGGATGCCAGAGTGGTCTTGCCCA
>JAGBHJ010000032.1 GCA_017935525.1 Clostridia bacterium
CGCTCGGGCTGCTTGATGTTGGGGAGTATCAGATCCAGCACTCTTTCCTCTGCCAGCTGAGTTGCCTTCTCCTCCACCTCTTTTTCCTTCATCCTTGTTACAAGCCTTACCGCATCCTCCACCAGATCTCTTACCATGGATTCAACGTCCCTACCAACGTAGCCCACCTCTGTGTACTTGGTAGCCTCAACCTTAACAAAAGGCGCATTCACCAGCTTGGAAAGCCTTCTTGCGATCTCCGTCTTACCAACACCAGTAGGTCCTATCATGATCATGTTTCTGGGGGTGACGTCCTCGCGCATATCCTCGCTGAGCATGCTTCTTCTGTATCTGTTGCGCAGAGCAACGGCAACTGCCATTTTTGCCTCTTTCTGCCCGATGATGTATTTATCCAAAGCCTCAACTATCTGCTTTGGGGTCATTCTGTTTACAAATTCATCCATTACCGCACCTCATCAATATTCTTCTACGTATATATTGTCGTTTGTAAAAACGCAAATGGATGCCGCTATCTCCATTGATTTTTTTACGATCTCTGCTGCGGAAAGGTCTGTATTCTCCTTAAGAGCCTTTGCCGCCGCAAAAGCGTAATTGCCGCCCGAGCCGATAGCCGCAATGCCGTCATCGGGCTCAATTACCTCGCCCGTGCCTGAAACTATCAGCAGATTGTCATTGTCCATGGCTATCAGCATTGCCTCCAGCTGGCGCATAGCCTTATCCTGCCTCCAGTCGCCCGCAAGCTCTACTGCAGCTCTGGGCAAATTTCCGGAATACTGTCTGAGCTTATCCTCAAACTTCTCCGACAATGCAAACGCATCAGCCACGGAGCCCGCAAAGCCTATCAGCACCTTATCGTCATATATTCTTCTGACCTTGCGTGCCTTGTGCTTCATTATCACGCTCTGTCCCATTGTAACCTGACCGTCACCGCCGATGGCACATTTGCCATCCTTTTGTACGGCGATAATAGTCGTCGCTTCCAATAACATTATAAATACTCCTTATTTCTATGTATTCCCCTGCCAAAATCCGGTCCGGGGTAAGGACGGATCGCCCGCCCAATACATTGTACCACTTAATTAAAAAGCCAATATGAACTTTTTTTGAATTCTTCTATCTTTTCCAATGCTCTTTGAGCATATTTTGCTTGCTTTTCCTGCTTTGGCATCTTTTCCAGTATCTTTGGGATTATACCGTAGTTTGCATTCATGGGCTGAAAGTCAAACACGCCGGGGTTAGAAACGTAGGACGCCAGAGCGCCTATCATGGTTTCCTTTGGCAATAAGACCTGGTTACCCATGGCTCTTGACGCCGCCATCAAGCCTACCGTCAAGCCGGATGCCGCAGACTCCACGTAGCCCTCAACACCGGATATCTGCCCTGCAACGTATATGGAGCTGTTTGACTTTAACGAATACGCACCGTCCAGCAGTCTGGGAGAATCTATGTACGTATTCCTGTGCATTACGCCGTAGCGGTGGAATACGGCATTTTCCAGCCCCGGTATCATGGAAAATACTCGCTTTTGTTCGGGGAATTTAAGATGAGTCTGGAATCCGACCATATTATACATGGTATTGTCCCCATTTTCCGATCTGAGCTGTACTACCGCATATGGTCTTGTGCCGTCCGCCCTTTCAAATCCGGTATTCTTAAGAGGTCCAAACCTTAATGTATCAACGCCTCTTGCCGCCATTATCTCAACTGGCATACAGCCCTCAAATACCATGTCCTTTTCAAATCCGTGGACCTCAGCCGCCTGCGCCGTCAGCAATGCATCCACAAAGGCATAATATTCAGCCTTTGACATGGGACAGTTGATGTAATCGTCGCCGCCCTCGCCAAACCTGGAGCCCTTAAAGCACTTTGACATATCGATGCTTTCTGCGTCTATTATGGGTGCGGAGGCATCGTAAAAATTGAGGAAATCGCTGCCCAAAAGTTCCTTCAGATTGTTGCAGATTGCATCCGACGCCAAGGGACCCGTGGCAATAACAGTATTGTCGGTGATCTTGTCCGTGTATTCGTCGTATATCACGTTGATGTTCGGCTCATTCAATATCGCTTCTGTAATATAATGAGAAAACTTTTCTCTGTCAACAGACAAAGCGGCGCTTTTGTCATCGCAGGACAACGCCGTCTTATCCGCCGCACGGATAATAAGGGAGTCAAGACTGCGCATCTCCTCCTTAAGAAGACCGCATGCATTTGTAAGTGCATTTGATTTTAACGAATTACTGCAAACAAGCTCTCCAAAGCCCGCCGTAGTATGGGCAGGCGTGGACTTTTTGGGTCTCATCTCCCAAAGGTCCACCTCAAATCCTCTTTTTGCCAGCTGATATGCCGCCTCGCTGCCTGCAAGGCCGGCTCCTATAACAGTTATTTTATTCTTCATATTCCTTCTTGAATTTGCACTTGAAGTTGCGGCAGACCTCCATCTTGCCCTTCTTTGTTTCCCTTATCAACGTGTAATCACCGCATTCGGGGCATTTTCTGCCTGTGGGAGGGTAAGCCGATGCAAAATCGCAATCGGGGTATCCGCTACAGCCCAAAAATCTCATGCCCTTGCGGCTCTTTTTGTAAATAAGCTTTTTGCCGCACTTGGGGCAATCGTAGCCTGCCTCCTCAACGATGGGCTTTGTGCATTTGCACTCGGGGTAGTTGGGGCAAGCCAAAAACTCGCCAAACCTGCCGTTTTTGATCACCATCATGCTTCCGCAGTTGTCGCAGGGTATATCAGTTACCACGGGCTCCAGGCTGACCTTTTCTATCGACTTGTCAGCCTCCTCCACCATCTTTGCAAAGGAAGGATAGAAGTCCTTTATAACGTCCACCCAGTTTGCGTTACCGTCCTCGATCTCGTCAAGGAGGTTTTCCATATGAGCCGTGAAGTCATACGAAATAACGTCGTCAAAATGGTCTATCAGAATTCCGTTTACTATTCTGCCCATATCCGTGGGGTAAAGTGACTTCTGCTCCTTTTTGATATAGAGCACATCTCCCCTGGTCACTGTTCGAACTTTATCGTCCAATACAAATATGCCTTCCCCATCGATAATCGTCCACACTTCATCGCGGAGATGGTGCAGCTGATAGCTGAGA